>CAXNFO010000075.1:0-7694 GCA_964201395.1 Limnohabitans sp. | reverse complement strand
TCGCGCCCAAGATTTGCGCCAAAAGCCGGTTCACCTGGCGGCTTTTGCCCAGCGTTCGCAGTTTGTGGATTCCACCTTCCCACCCGAGGATTTTTGGCGCGAGCCCTTGGCGCAGGCGGGTGCTGAAACATTTGCCAAGGCCGGTATTTCGCACGTCGATGTGGATGCCCTGATGGTGTACGACAACTTTTCGCCAACGGTCATGTTCAGCTTGGAGGGCTTTGGCTATTGCCCTGTGGGCGAAAGCGGCTCCTTTGTACAAGACGGCAGATTGAAGTTGGGTGGGCAATACCCGGCCAATACGTCTGGCGGCCATTTGTCGGAGTCGTACATGCAAGGCTGGGCGCTCAACGTGGAGGCGGTGCGCCAGTTGCGTGGCAACTGCGGCGAGCGCCAAGTCCCTGGCGCAGAGTTTGTGCATTACATGGCCGCCGCTCCGGTGATCAGCTCTATTTTGTACACCAACCATGAACGATAAAGACACCACCCTGGCTGGAACCAAGCCGACGCCTGCCAAACCCTTGCCCAGCGCAGACGATCCCTTCAATGCGCGGTTTTGGGACGGTTTGCGCCAAGGGCGATTGATGTTGCAGACCTGCATGGATTGCCATGTGCCGCGTTTCCCGGCATCGCGGCATTGTCCCCATTGCCACAGCGAACTTTGCGATTGGTTGGAGGTGGATGGGCATGGCGTGGTGGAGTCTTTTTGCACATTTCACAAAGCCTACTGGCCTGGCTTTGCAGTCGACGTGCCTTATTCCGTGGTCCAAGTGCGCATGACCAACGGGGTGCGCTTTTATTCCAACTTGGTGGGGGTGGACACACCGGACATTCAGATCGGCATGCAAGTTCAAGCGGTTTTCGAACGGGTCGAGGGCAGTGATGTCACGTTGTTGAAATTCAAACCCAATGCGCAGGGGGCAACATGAAAGCAGTGGTGGTGAACAAGGCCGGCGGTTTGGACGCCTTGGCGTACACAGACATTCCCGACCCGCAACCGCAGGGGCATGAGTTGGTGTTGAAAGTCCACAGTTGTGGGGTGTGTTTTCATGACGTATTGACCCGCAATGGAACCCTCAAGGCAGGTGTGCGCTTGCCCTGTGTGTTGGGTCATGAAGTGGCGGGCACGGTGGTCGAGTTGGGTGCGCAGGTCAAGGGCTTCAAAGTGGGCGACCGTGTGGCCACCACCCAACGCTCTTACATCTGCGGCCATTGCCGATTTTGTCGATCGGGATTTGAACCGCTGTGTGCGCAGCGTGTTTTTTTGGGTGATGTGGGTTTGGTCGGCGGTTATGCCCAATACCTGGCCATCTCTTCAGACTGCATTGCCCAGGTGCCAGATGGTGTCGATTTGGATCATGCGGCAGTGGCTGCTTGTGCGGTGGGCACTGTGTTGAACGCGGTGCGTGATGTGGGCCGGGTGCAAATGGGTGAAACTGTCTTGATCACCGGCGCAGGCGGCGGCTTGGGACTGCACGCGATTCAGTTGGCCCGCTTGGCAGGTGCCCGGGTCTTGGCACAAACGACATCAGCCGACAAAGTCGATTTGATTCGAAAGATGGGCGCTCATGAAGTGGTGTTGCACCAGCGTGGGGAGCCTTTTGCACCTTTGGTGCGCGATATGACCCAAGGTCAAGGCGCCGATGTGATCATTGACAACGTGGGAACGGTGTTGTTTGAGGACATGCGCAAAAGCCTGGCCATTCAGGGCCGTTGGCTGATGATTGGTCAATTGACGGGCGATTTTGTGCCCTTCAACCCGGCCCAATTCTTTTTGAAAAACCAGTCATTGTTATCAGTGACCAGCACCTCTCGCACGCAGCTCGAGGATGTGCTCACCTTGATGCAGCGCGGGCAGGTCACCCCTGTGATCGAACGCAAATTGCCCTTGAGCGAAGTGGCCCAGGCGCACCAAGCGGTGGAAGCTGGGCGCACCACGGGCCGATGGCTGTTGTCGCCCAATTGACGTGCGCCATGTCTTTGCGTGGCCCGTCTTTAACCTTTGAATTTCAAAGGTTGATTGAATCATTTTGTGGTCTCCGTGCTTTATTTTTTTGTGAATTTCCCCATCCACTCAGAAATTACCCTGATTGTTTTTTCTCTCAAGCACCTTAAGCTATCGCTTGTTTTTGCAAAACCCTTAAATTCAATTCAGCCCAGCGCTGAATTTCCAATCCGATGAGTTCTTTGGTCATTATTGAAAACATCTTGCAAGCTGTCGTCGCTGGCTTGTTGATTGGATCCGTTTATGGGCTCATGTGCGTGGGCCTGGGTTTGATTTTCGGTTTGATGCGCGTCATCAACTTTGCCCAAGGTGAGTTTTTGATGCTGGGCATGTATGTCACCTTTTATTTCTGCACGGCGCTGGGCCTGAACACGGCACTGGGACCTATTTTGGGCTCCATGATTTCTGGTTTGGTTGTTTTTGTGTTGGGCCTGGCCATGCACAAGATGCTGTTGGCCAAGAGCACCGGCATTCGGGTGGTGGGAACCGAAGGCGAAGGGCATTACCCTCAACTGATATTGACCTTGGGCATTTCCTTGGTTTTGGCCAATGGCGCCTTGATCCTGTTTGGCAATATTTCCAAGACGGTTCGAACACCTTTCAGTGCCACCGCCTGGGAATTGGCTTTGGGCAGCGATGTGATGCTTTTCTTCAACAAAGCCCGCACATTGGCCTTGGTGGTTTCGGTCTTGGTGGCGATTGCCGTCTACCTCTTCGTTCACCGCACCCGTTTGGGCAAATCTTTGCGTGCTGCGGCTGACAATGCGGCTGCTGCCACCTACATGGGCATCGACGTTGAGAAAGCCCACCGCATTTCATTTGGTTTGGGGGCCGGGGTCACGGCTGTTGCCGGTGGCTTGATCGCCAGTTACTACCCGTTCCAGCCCTACATTGGTCTGGATTTTGTGGTCATCATGTATGCAGGCGTTGTGCTGGGCGGATTGGGCAGCATGATTGGCGCGTTTTGGGGTGGCCTGATGATCGGCCTCATTCAGCAGTTGTCCACCCTGTTTTTGCCCTTGCAGTTGCAAAACGCAATGATCTTCGTGGTTTTCCTGTTGATCATTTTGTTCCGCCCGCAAGGTCTGTTTGGCAAAAACGTCGAAAGAGTCTAAGTGAAGCTCGACCAACAACCCAGTCAAGTCAAAGCCATTCTGTTGCTGTCGGTGGCCTACCTGGCAGTGGCCTACCTGATCAACGACAAGTACTACCAGCTGATCCTCACCGTCGTGCCGATTTGGGCCATGATGGGCATTGCTTGGAATATCTTCTCTGGTTATTCTGGCTTGGTATCTTTTGGGCATGCCGCTTTCTTTGGCATTGGTGCGTATACCGTTGCTTTGGCCATGATTCAGTGGCAACTGTCGCCCTGGCTGGGCATCCCCTTGGGCACCTTGGCGGGCGTTGTCGCTGCTGTGCTGGTGGGGTACCCCACATTTCGCTTGCGTGGGGTGTATTTCTCTTTGGCCATGTTGGCTTATCCATTGACACTCTTATATGTGTTTGAGTGGCTGGGTTACCAAGAAGTTGCCATTCCCATGAAGCGCGAGAACGGCCCTTGGTACATGCAGTTTCAAGAACAGTATTCCTATATTGTGGTGGGCATTCTTTTCTTGGCCATATCCATCTATGTGGCCAGCCGCATCCATTCCTCTCGCTTTGGTTTGTCCTTGACCGCCATCAAGCAAAACGAAGCAGCCGCTGAAGGTGCGGGGATTGACTCGGCCCTGTGGAAACTCAAGGCCATCATGGTCTCTGGCGCCGTTGCAGCGGCGGCGGGCGGCTACTACGCTGTGGTGTTGATCGTGGTCACGCCACCTTCGGTTTTTGGCATGCTGGCTTCTGCCCAAGCCATGATCATGGCTTTGTTTGGCGGGGTCGCCACCCTGTGGGGGCCGGTGTTGGGCGCATTGGTGCTGATTCCCCTGTCTGAAATATTGCATGCGGAGTTGGGCAATGAAATACACGGCATTCATGGCGTGGTGTTTGGTGTGGCCATCATCGCCATGATCTTGTATGCCCCTGAGGGTATTTTTCCGCGCATCCGTGACGCCATCGTGGGGCGCAAAGGCGGTGCAGATGCGGGCGACAGCCGCCGCATCATCCATGTGCCCCCGGTGGATGAGGCCGTGACCCGACCTGCGGTCAGTCAAGACATCACCTTGAAGGTGAGTCATTTGTCACGCTCTTTTGGCGGTCTCAAGGCGGTCTCCGACGTCTCGTTTGATGTGTATCGGGGCGAGGTCTTGGGCATCATCGGCCCCAATGGTGCAGGCAAGACCACCTTGTTCAACTTGCTCAATGGTTTTATCAGCGCCAATGAGGGCTCGGTTCAGTTCCAGGGCAAAGAGTTGGTGGGCCTCAAGCCCAACCAAGTCTGTCGCGAGGGCGTGGGCCGCACCTTCCAGGTGGTGCGCCCATTTCCGCGCCTATCGGTTATGCAAAATGTGGTCGTGGGTGCTTTTGTCTCCCAACCCGACAACGACGAGTTGGCGGTTTCTCAAGCGCGCGAGGCCCTTGAACGGGTGGGCATGCTGGAGCACGCCAATGTGGTGGCCGGCAGCTTGAACAGCTTAGAGCTGCGTTTGATGGAGCTGGCACGTGTCTTGGCCGGCAAGCCCAAGTTGTTGCTGATGGACGAAACCTTGGCGGGTTTGGGTGCCGAAGAGGTGGAGACCATGTTGGCAGTGATTCGCCGCTTGGCCAATGAGGGTCAAACCATTGTCATCATTGAGCACACCATGCAGGCCATGGTGCGCATCGCTGATCGCTTTGTGGTCTTGGACCATGGCTCCGTATTGGCTGTGGGCAAGCCCATGGAGGTTACCAAAGATCCTTTGGTGATCGAAGCCTATTTGGGTAAAAAGTGGATGGACCATGCTAAGCATTGAACACCTGAGCACCTCGTATGGTGGCCTTCAAGCCCTCGCCGATGTATCGTTGAGTGTGGGTGAAGGGCAATTTGTGGCCATTGTGGGCCCCAATGGCGCTGGAAAAAGCACCTTGTTCAAATCGATTTCAGGCACGGTCACCCCACAAAGTGGCAAGATCACCTGGTTTGGGCAGGACCTGATGGCCATCCCTCCGGCACGTCGCCCGCACATGGGCATTGCTCACGTGCCAGAGGGGCGACAAGTTTTCAAAGAACTGTCGGTTTTCGAAAATTTAGAAATGGGCGCACAAACCGAGAAGGGCCAAGTCGATTGGGCTAAAAACCTCGATCAGATGTACAGCCTGTTTCCGATTTTGTCCACCCGAAAAAACCAATTGGCTGGCACCTTGTCAGGCGGCGAGCAACAAATGGTGGCGATCGCCCGCGGCATGATGTCTTCGCCCAAACTCATCATGCTGGACGAGCCTTCCATGGGCTTGGCGCCCAAAATCACCGACATGATTTTCGAGCGCATTGAAGAAATTCACGCCAACACCGATGTGGCCATTTTGTTGGTCGAGCAGCGGGTGGCAGAAGCCTTGAGCTCTTGCGACCATGGATATGTGCTGCAAACTGGGCGCATCGCGCTCGAAGGTGTGCCCAGTGTCTTGATGGAAGACCCGCATGTCAAAGAAATTTATTTGGGAATGTAATGTCAGTGTTCACAACCAAGAGGAGTGTCAGTATGGTTCATCTTTCTAAGCGTAAATGGGTCGCTGTGGCTGCGGCTGCCGCCGCTGTCATGGGCATGGGCGCAGTGGTACCTGCCATGGCGCAACCCAAGGAGGTCAAGGTGGCGTTGATCGCACCTCTGTCTGGCCCTTGGGCGCGCAACGGCGACATGATGCGCAAAGGCGCTGAAATGGCGGTTGAAGACATCAACAACGCTGGTGGTATCAAAGCCTTGGGCGGTGCCCGCATGCGCTTGGTCACCATCGATGCTGGCGATTCAGTGGAAAAGGCCAAAAATGCGGCTCAGCGCATGTTGTCCCAAGAACCCGATCTGACGGGTGCCACGGGTTCTTGGCTGTCCTCTTTCACGCTGGCCATCACCGAGGTGACGGAACGTGCCGAGCTGCCCATGCTGACTTTGTCGTTTGCGGACAGCATCACATCACGTGGTTTTAAATATATTTTCCAAACCTCCATCACGGCGGGACAAATGTCCAATGCAGCAGTTCCTGCATTGTTGGAGTTGTCCAAGTTGGCGGGCAAGCCCATCAAATCTGTGGGCATCGTCAGTGACAACACGGCTTCCCCCACAGCTTTTGCCAAGCCCATGCGTGAAGGTGGCTTGGAGAAACTGGGCCTGAAGTTGGTGGTCGATGAAATTTTCACCCCACCGCTGTCAGATGCCAGCTCCATGATTCAAAAGGTGCGTTCAACCCGCCCCGATTTGTTGCTGGACTTGGCCACCGCCTTGCCAGACTTCAAGCTCACGCTTGAGAAAATCAACGAAGTGGGCTTGGGCAAAGGGCGTTTGCCGATTGTGGCCAACAGTGGTGCCGTCGACGCCCCTGAAATGCTCACGCTGTTGGGCAAAGACACCTTGGAAGGCGTGCTCAACATCACCGCCAACTCCGCAGGCAAAGGGCATGAGCAAATCATTGCTGAATTCAAACGCCGCAAAGGTGAGCCATGGATTCCCCAAGACCCCATGTCTTCATATGGCGACATGTGGATCTTCAAGGAAGCCATGGAAATGGCCAAGTCCGCTGACCGCAAAGCCGTGGCAGCAGCCATTCGCCGCATGGACATCACCGATGGACCCGCCAAGTATTTCCCGGGCGGTCGCATCAAGTTTGATGACAACGGTCGTCGCGTGGGCAGCAAATTGACCATCACCCAATGGCAAAACGGTCAACCTGTGGTGGTGTTCCCACCTGAGATGGCGGTGGCTCCAGCCATTTGGCCCAAGCAATGATGCGATAACGCACCACCAAACACCCGGCTTTTGCCGGGTGTTTTTTTGTCTCACTGGCATTCGACTGAAAACGGAATTTGGAGTTTTCCCATGGCCCAATCGACCCAGACGGTATTGTTTCACCAAGCCGGTGGCACTGAGGTGCTCACCTACCAATCGCAAGACTGCGCAGAGCCCCAAGCCCATGAGGCTTTGATCCAACATGTGGGCATTGGCGTCAATTACATCGATATCCAGCACCGCAGTGGCCGCTATCCGGTGGCCCAACTCCCAGCTGGTTTGGGCATTGAAGCGTCTGGTGTGGTGCTGCGGGTTGGGCCGGGTGTGCATGATTTCAAAGCGGGTGATCGGGTGGCTTACTTGCATGCGCCAGGCGCCTACACACAGTTTCGGGTGATGCCGGTGGCGCGGTTGGTGGAAGTGCCCGAGGGTTTGTCTTTGCCCTTGGTGGGCATCAATCTCAACCGTGGCTTGACCGCCCAATATTTGGTGCATGACTCCTACAAAGTGCAACCAGGTTGTACGGTGTTGGTCCATGCCGCTGCGGGCGGTGTGGGGCAAATCCTGACCCAATGGGCCGTGCATTTGGGTGCCCGCGTGATTGGCACCGTGGGTTCGGCTCAGAAAATTGCCACGGCCAAGCAAGTGGGTTGCTCGGAGGTGGTTCTCAGTACCGATGCCGACATGGTCGAGCAAGTGCGCAAGCTCACGCAAGGGCAGGGCGTCCATGCGGTTTACGACGGCATTGGCGGAGAGATGTTTGAAAAGTCCTTGCTGTGTTTGGCGCCATCGGGCACCTTGGTGAGCTTTGGCACGCCCGCTGGCGAAATACC
>CAXNFO010000074.1:0-7817 GCA_964201395.1 Limnohabitans sp. | reverse complement strand
GAATGTCACCCTGGGTCTGCCGTTTGTGCGCACCAGTCCAGACCACGGCACGGCCTATGACATTGCTGGGCAGGGGGTGGCCGACCCTTCGAGCTTGTTGGGCGCGTTGGCCATGGCCAGGTCTTTGTCAGCAAGGGTGGCTTGACCCTCAGCGCGTGTTTTGCAGGTTGTCGCGTATTTGGCGCAGCAGCAGCACTTCCTCGGGCGGGCCTTCTGGCGCGGCGGGGGTTTCGGGGACGGCTTGCTCGCCTTTGAGCCGATTGATTTGTCGAATCAACATGAAAATGATGAAGGCCAGCAGCACAAAATTGACCGCCACCGTGAGAAAGCTCCCATAGGCCAATACGGGCACGCCCGCTTTGCGCAAGGCGTCCAAAGTGCTGCCGGTGCCGGCTGGTACCGTGCCCAAGGCGATGAACAGATTCGAAAAGTCGAGCCGGCCAATCAACGCCGACACCATGGGCATGATCACATCGCCCACCAAAGAGTCGACGATCTTGCCAAATGCCCCGCCAATGATCACCCCCACGGCCAAATCGATCACATTGCCCTTGATGGCAAAGGCCTTGAATTCTTGCAACATACAGCCCCTTTAATGAGTTAAAAAGTATTCAATAATATACCTTTGAAAGGGTGGCGCTGACCAGGGTGACAGGGTGGCGTCAGATCGGCGCTACGTCGCTCAGTTACAATCATCTGTTGACCCAACAAGCGACGTAAGTTCGAGGATTTTCATGAGTGACACCCGTTTGGACACCAGCAAGCGCACCTGGCTCATCGCCTCTGGTTGCGCTGGTGCAGTCGGCGGCATCGCCACGGCTGTTCCGTTTGTCAGCACTTTTCAGCCTTCCGAGAAAGCCAAAGCTGCCGGTGCAGCGGTGGAGGTGGACATCAGTGCCATCAAGCCAGGCGAAAAGCTCACCGTGGAGTGGCGCGGCAAGCCGGTTTGGATCGTGCGCCGCACACCTGAGCAACTCGATTCCCTCAAAAAGACCGAGGCCCTTTTGGCCGACCCCAAGTCTGAGCGCAACCCTGCAGACCTGACCCCCGAATACGCCCGTAACCAAGCGCGCTCGATCAAGCCCGAGTTTTTTGTTGGTGTGGGCATTTGCTCGCACCTGGGCTGCTCACCGTCTGACAAGTTTCAAGAGGGCGCACAGCCCTCTTTGCCCGACGACTGGGCGGGTGGCTTTTTGTGCCCTTGCCACGGCTCGACCTTTGACATGGCTGGTCGCGTGTTCAAAAACAAACCGGCGCCAGACAACCTGGAAGTGCCCCCGCATATGTATTTATCCGACTCTCGGCTGATCATCGGCGAAGATAAAAAGGCCTGACAGGAATCAACATGGCTGAATTCAAAGAAATCTCCCCCAACGCCAGCGTGGGTGACAAGTTGCTCAACTGGGTGGACAACCGCTTCCCCGCATCCAAGCTCTACAAAGAGCATTTGAGCGAGTACTACGCGCCCAAAAACTTCAATTTCTGGTACTTTTTCGGCTCTTTGGCCTTGTTTGTGCTCGTGATCCAAATTGTCACGGGCATTTTCTTGGTCATGCACTACAAGCCAGATGCAGCACTGGCATTCGCCTCGGTCGAATACATCATGCGCGATGTGCCTTGGGGTTGGCTGATCCGCTACATGCACTCCACCGGCGCCTCGGCATTTTTTGTGGTGGTTTATTTCCACATGTTCCGGGGCCTGATTTATGGCTCCTACCGCAAGCCGCGCGAGTTGGTGTGGCTGTTTGGTTGCGCCATCTTCTTGTGCCTGATGGCCGAAGCCTTCATGGGCTACTTGCTGCCCTGGGGACAAATGTCTTACTGGGGCGCCCAGGTGATCGTGAACCTGTTTGCCGCTGTGCCCGTGATTGGCCCCGATCTGGCTTTGCTGATCCGTGGCGACTACGTGGTGAGTGACGCCACCTTGAACCGCTTCTTCAGTTTCCACGTCATTGCCGTGCCTTTGGTGCTGCTCGGTTTGGTGGCGGCCCACATCATCGCCTTGCACGAGGTGGGCTCCAACAACCCCGATGGCGTCGAAATCAAAAAATACAAAGACGAGCAGGGCCGCCCCTTGGATGGCATTCCTTTCCATCCTTACTACACCGTGCACGACATCTTGGGCGTGACTGGCTTCTTGGTGATCTTCACGTCGATTGTGTTTTTCGCGCCTGAACTGGGCGGCTACTTCTTGGAGTACAACAACTTCATCCCAGCCGATCCCCTGAAAACACCGTTGCACATTGCCCCCGTGTGGTACTTCACCCCTTACTACTCCATGCTGCGTGCCATCACCACTGAGATGATGTATGCGCTGGTGTTGTGTGTGGTGATCGCCGCCTATTTGGGTGTCACCCGCATCAAAATGGCCAGCGTCCTCAAAGCTGCGGTGGTGGCAGCCGCGGTCATCATGATGGGCCTGATGCTGAAGATCGACGCCAAGTTCTGGGGCGTCGTGGTCATGGGTGGCGCGGTCATCATTTTGTTCTTCTTGCCCTGGCTGGACAACTGCGAAGTGAGGTCAATCCGCTACCGCCCAGATTGGCACAAATATCTGTACGCCATTTTCGTCATCAACTTTGTGATCCTGGGTTACCTGGGTGTGCAACCGCCCTCACCCATCGGAGAGCGCGTTTCACAAGTGGGCACCTTGTTTTACTTTGGCTTTTTCCTACTGATGCCTTGGTGGAGCCGCTTGGGTGAGACCAAGCCCGTGCCGGACCGCGTGACTTTCACCCCTCACTGAGCGCGCAGGAACAACACCATGAAAAAAATCCTCATCTCTTTGTTGGTATCTTTGGGTTGCATGTCTGGCGCGTGGTCGGCTGGTGGCGACACCATCGCTTGGGACAAAGCGCCCAACAAGACCAATGACCTGGGCGCATTGCAAAACGGCGCCAAGCTGTTCGTGAACTACTGCTTGAACTGCCACTCTGCGGCTTTCATGCGCTACAACCGACTGACCGACATCGGTTTGACCGAGCAACAAATCAAAGACAACTTGTTGTTCACCACCGACAAGGTGGGTGAGACCATGAAGGCCAACATCGATGCGCGCCAAGCCAAAGATTGGTTTGGTGGCCTGCCCCCTGACTTGACCTTGGTGGCACGTTCACGCTCTGGCAGTGGCGGTACTGGTGCAGACTACCTCTACACCTATTTGCGCACCTATTACCGCGACGACACCAAAGCCACCGGCTGGAACAACCTGGCCTTTCCCAATGTGGGCATGCCCCATGTGCTGTGGGAATTGCAAGGCGAGCGCCGCCCTGTTTTTGATGTGGCCCAGCAACATGGCCATGAAGTTCAGGTCTTCAAAGGTTGGGAGCAAGTCAAGCCCGGCACCATGACCCCATTGCAGTATGACCAAGCTGTGGGTGACCTGGTCAGCTACTTGCAGTGGATGGCCGAGCCTGGTCAAAACTCCCGTGTGCGCATTGGCGTGTGGGTGCTGATCTTCTTGTTGGGCTTCATGGTCATTGCTTGGAGATTGAACGCGTCTTATTGGAAAGACATCAAATAATTTTTCCCAACCCAAGCCTGCTGGCTGGGGTTGGACTTAGGAATGGGGGGTTAGCCCCCATTCTTTTTGAATTTCAGGAGCCTTCATCATGATGGTGCTTTATTCCGGAACCACTTGCCCCTTTTCTCACCGTTGCCGCTTCGTGCTGTTTGAAAAAGGCATGGACTTCGAAATCCGTGATGTTGACCTTTACAACAAACCGGAAGATATCAATGTCATGAACCCTTACGGCCAGGTGCCCATTCTGGTCGAGCGTGATTTGATTTTGTATGAGTCCAACATCATCAACGAATACATTGATGAACGCTTCCCCCATCCCCAATTGATGCCTGGCGACCCGGTCGACCGCGCTCGTGTTCGTTTGTTCTTGTTGAACTTCGAAAAAGAGCTGTTTGTGCACGTCAGCACACTGGAGTCGCGCACGGCCAAGGCCAACGAAAAGGCCTTGGAAAAAGCCCGCTCACACATCCGCGATCGCTTGACGCAATTGGCCCCGGTGTTCTTGAAAAACAAATACATGCTGGGCGATAACTTCTCCATGCTCGACGTGGCGATCGCCCCTTTGCTGTGGCGTTTGGATCACTTTGGCATCGACCTGTCCAAGAACGCAGCCCCCTTGCTCAAATACGCTGAACGCATCTTTTCCCGCCCGGCCTACATTGAGGCGCTCACGCCTTCTGAAAAGGTCATGCGCAAATAAGTCTGGCTGGGGGAACCATGCTCAACGTTGCTGATTCCAATTCAACGCGGCCTTATATGATCCGCGCCCTCTTCGAGTGGTGCGTTGACAACCACTTCACCCCATATGTTGCGGTGCATGTGGACGAGACTGTGCAAGTGCCGCAAGAGTATGTGAAAAACGGTGAGATTGTTCTCAACATCAGCTACGACGCCACCAGCGGCCTGAAGCTGGGCAATGATTTCATCGAGTTCAAAGCACGCTTTTCTGGTTCGGCGCGGGGAATCATGGTGCCTGTCAACCGGGTGCTGGCCATTTACGCCCGCGAAAACGGCCAAGGCATGGCCTTTCCGCTTCAACTCCATGCGCCTGAAGATGGCGCTGAACCAGGGGATGGTTCGGGCAGCAGTGAGGTGGCCATCAGCCCACCTGCCAAAGCGCCGCGCAATCTCAATTTGACGTCGTCTGGTGACGGCCCCAGCCAACCCCCACCTGGCAAAGGTGGCGGCAAGCGCCCCGATTTAAAGCGCGTGAAGTAAAATCAAACAGCGCCGATTTAGCTCAGTTGGTAGAGCAACCGCCTTGTAAGCGGTAGGTCATCAGTTCGAATCCGATAATCGGCACCATTTACAAAGCACTCCTGCGAAATACATGCGTCCCGGCTCAGCGGGACATGATCTTCACCCGCATTTTTTGCACATCCCAACCTTGGGTGCGCAAGTGGGCCAACAAAGCAGGCTCCAACTGACGCAATTTGGCGCTCGCCGCATTGCTCGGCACCAGCACACACCAGGTTTGACCATCGATGGGCCCGGCTTTGAGGCCCTCGCGCAGCCCTGGGGGCAGCAAGGGGGCAATGGCCGCCAAACGGCGCACAGAATCCTGACCCAAAGCACCCAAGCGGGCCAGGCCTGGTTCCGAGCGGGCGGCTTGTTCAGCTGTGAGGGTTTGTGGACGTGGTTTCATCGTTCGATTATCCAACCGGTCAGCGCTAAAATGCCCGGCTACTTCAAAGGAACCCTTCACCTCCTTGAGCGCCCCTGCCCGAGAGATTGATGCACCATCCATGGCCTTTAAATTTTTGACCCAGATATTCGGCAGCCGCAATGAGCGCTTGCTCAAACAGTACAGCAAGACCGTGGCACGCATCAATGCCATGGAGTCGGGTCTGGAGCAACTCAGTGACGACGCGCTCAAAGCCAAAACGGAGGACTTCAAACAGCAAGTGGCTGGTGGAAAGCCTTTGGATGATTTGTTGCCCGAAGCTTTTGCCGTGGTGCGCGAGGGTTCCAAGCGCATCATGAAAATGCGCCACTTTGATGTGCAACTCAGCGGTGGCATGGCACTGCACCATGGCAAAGTGGCTGAAATGCGCACCGGCGAGGGCAAAACCCTCACCGCCACCCTGGCGGTGTACCTCAATGCATTGACCGGTCGCGGCGTTCATGTGGTGACGGTCAATGACTACCTGGCCCAGCGGGATGCGCAATGGATGGGGCGCTTGTATAACTTTTTGGGGTTGACGGTGGGCGTCAATCTGCCGCAAATGTCGCGCGAAGAAAAGCAAGCGGCATATGCCAGCGACATCACCTACGGCACCAACAACGAGTTTGGTTTTGACTACCTGCGCGACAACATGGTGTACGAGCCTGCCGATCGCGTGCAGCGCAAATTGCATTACGCCATCGTCGATGAGGTGGACTCCATCCTGATCGATGAAGCGCGCACGCCGCTGATCATCAGCGGCCAAGCCGAGGACCACACCGAGCGCTATGTGGCCATGAACCGTTTGGTGCCCAAGTTGCAGCGCCAAGAGGGCGAAGAAGATTTGCGCACCGGCGAAGGCGTGACCAAGGCGGGCGACTTCACGGTGGATGAAAAATCGCACCAGGTGTTTCTCACTGAGCAAGGGCACGAAAACTCAGAGCGCTTGTTGGTCGAGATGGACATGCTGCCCGAAGGCGCGTCTTTGTACGACCCCGCCAACATCAGCCTGATGCACCACTTGACCGCTGCCTTGCGTGCGCACCACCTCTACCACCGCGACCAGCACTATGTGAACCAAAACGGCGAGATCGTCATCGTTGACGAGTTCACCGGGCGCTTGATGTCGGGGCGGCGCTGGAGCGATGGCTTGCACCAAGCGGTCGAAGCCAAAGAGGGCGTGAACATTCAGGCCGAAAACCAAACCTTGGCGTCCATCACCTTTCAAAACTATTTCCGCTTGTACGGAAAACTCTCGGGCATGACCGGCACGGCCGATACCGAGGCCTATGAGTTTCAAGAGATTTACGGTTTGGAAACCGTGGTCATCCCGCCCAACCGCATCAGCCGGCGCGAAGACCAACTCGACCGGGTGTACAAAACCACCCAAGAAAAATACACAGCCGCCATTGATGACATCCGCGATTGCCACGAGCGGGGCCAACCGGTTTTGGTGGGCACCAGCTCGATTGAGAACTCGGAAATCATCTCTGCCTTGTTGACCCAAGCCAAGCTTTCCCACCAAGTGCTCAATGCCAAACAGCATGAGCGCGAAGCCGACATCGTGGCCCAAGCCGGGCGCAGCCAAATGATCACCATCGCCACCAACATGGCGGGCCGTGGCACCGACATCGTGTTGGGTGGCAACCTCGAAAAAATGATTTCTGCGATGCAAGCCGATGCGGCCATCCCCGCAGATCAGCATGCGCAAAAGGAGCAGGCCCTGCGCGCCCAGTGGCAGTTGGATCACGACAAGGTTGTGGCGCAAGGCGGTTTGCGCATCATCGCCACCGAGCGCCATGAGTCGCGACGCATCGACAACCAGTTGCGGGGCCGTTCGGGTCGCCAGGGGGACCCTGGTTCATCGCGTTTTTATCTGAGCCTGGACGATCCGCTGATGCGCATTTTTGCGGGCGATCGGGTCAAGTCCATCATGGACCGCCTGAAAATGCCCGAGGGCGAGGCGATTGAGGCGGGTATCGTCACCCGCAGCATCGAAAGCGCCCAACGCAAGGTGGAGGCGCGCAATTTTGATGTGCGCAAGCAGTTGCTCGAGTACGACGATGTCTCCAACGACCAGCGCAAGGTGATCTATCAGCAACGCAATGACATCTTGGACGCCCAAGACCTCAGCGCGCAAATCACCAGCTTGCGCGAAGGCTGCTTCACCGACTTGGTGCGCCAATTCGTCCCGGTGGAGTCGGTCGAAGAGCAGTGGGACATCCCTGCTTTGGAGCGCGCGCTCGCCATGGAGTGGCAAATCAATCTGGGTTTGCAAGCGTGGATTGAGGGCGCCACGTCGGTGTCTGATGAAGATGTGGTCGAAAAAGTGGTCAACGCTGCCCATGACGCTTTCGCCACCAAGGTGGCTGATCTGGGGGCTGATCAGCTCACGCCCTTCACGCGAGCGGTGTTGTTGCAAAGCATCGATAACCATTGGCGCGAGCACTTGTCCTCCTTGGACTACTTGCGCCAAGGCATTCACTTGCGTGGTTATGCCCAAAAGCAACCCAAGCAAGAGTACAAGCGCGAGGCATTTGAGCTGTTTGGTCAGTTGCTGGACCAAGTCAAGGCCGAAGTGACCCGCATCTTGATGAACATGCAAATCCAATCGCAGCAACAAATTGACGA
>CAXNFO010000073.1:0-7846 GCA_964201395.1 Limnohabitans sp. | reverse complement strand
TTCAAAGCCATTTGCTGGGCCAAGCCGGTGTCCTTTTCCAGCAAAGTCATGTGGGCGCGCGGGGCCCAGTCTCCAGACAAGGCGCGGGTCATGCGGTCTGAGGCGATCCAGCTTTGGGCGCTGGACGCCGCCATCACCTGCAAAGTGCGCCCCCCATCCAGCCCCATGCGCTCGGCCAGGGCCAGCGCCTCGGCGGCCCCCACCAAATTGATACCGGCCAATAAGTTGTTGACCAACTTGGTGCGGGCGCCGTCGCCCACGCGTTGTGAAATGCGAAACACGGGGTTGGCCAATGCATTCAACAGAGCTTGGTGGCGCTCAAACACCGCATCGGCACCTGCCACCATCAAGCTCATGGTGCCCAGCGCTGCCCGCTGGGGGCCACCGGACATGGGCGCGTCCAAGGTGGCCACACCCTGTCCGGCCAGGCGCGCCGCCACGGCCTCGGTGTCTTCGGGGGCGATGGTGGGGCACAGCATGACCGTGTCGCCGGGCTGGAATTGGGCGGCCAAGCCCTGCTCGCCCCACACAACGTCGTTGACCTGTGCCGCAGTCACCACACAAACGATGTACAGGGCGGCCATCCCCGCCAACTGCGCCGGACACGCCGCCACCCGGGCACCCAGGGCCTGCAAGCTTTGGGTTTTGTCGGCATCGAGGTCGCAGACATGGACCACTACGCCTTTGGCGAGCAGGTTGCGCGCCATGCCGCCGCCCATATTGCCCACGCCGATGATGGCCACAGGGGGCAAGGCCAGCGTCATGACTGGACCAGTTGTTTGGAGCGGGCCACCGACATCAAAATGCCGATGCCCAAGCCCAAGGTCACCATGGCCGTGCCGCCATAGCTGATGAACGGCAGGGGCACGCCCACCACCGGCAAAATGCCACTGACCATGCCCATATTGACAAAGGCGTAGGTGAAAAAGATCAGGGTCACACTGCCGGCCAGCAAACGAGCAAACAAGGTGGGGCCTTCCAAGGCAATGGCCAAGCCGCGCAGCACCAAAATCACAAAGCCAGCAATCAGCAACAAGTTGCCAAACAAGCCAAACTCTTCGCCATAGGCGGCAAAAATAAAGTCGGTCGTGCGCTCGGGAATGAAGTCCAAATGGGTTTGCGTGCCTTGCATGAAGCCCTTGCCAAAAATGCCGCCCGAGCCAATGGCAATCATGCCTTGGATGATGTGAAATCCTTTGCCCAAAGGGTCGCGCCCGGGGTCCAGCAAGGTGCACACGCGCTGCTGCTGGTACTCGCGCAGCAAGGGCCAACGAAAGCCCTCGGCGCATAAGGTGGGCTCAAACCACACCAGCAATACCACCCCGACCAAGCCCAAAAACACCGGCGGCAAAATCCAAATCCACCGCAGGCCGGCAAAAAAGATCACATACAAACCCGCAGCCAGCACCAGGAGGGAGGTGCCCAGATCGGGTTGCTTGGCGATCAGCCCCACCGGCACCACCAACAGCGCCGTGGCCACGACAAAGTCCAGCGAGCGCAACTGCCCCTCGCGCTTTTGAAACCACCAAGCCAGCATGAGGGGCATGGCGATTTTGAGAATTTCGCTGGGCTGAATCACGATGCCCACATTCAGCCAGCGGCGCGCCCCCTTTTTCGTCAGGCCAAACAAAGCCACGGCGATCAGCAAGGCCACGCCCAGGGTGTACAGCGGCACGGCAAAGGTCATCAAGCGCTGGGGCGGGATTTGCGCCACCACGACCATGATCACAAAAGCCAAGGACAGGTTGCGGGCATGGTCCCAAAAGCGCGCGCCGTTGGCAAAACCGGAGGAATACATGGTGATCAAGCCGGCCAGGGCCAGCGCCATCACGGCCAAGGCCAATTGGCTGTCATAACCCCGAAACACATGCGCCAAGCGGCGCAAGAGGTGGGGCTTTTCGATCACGATGGGCATGGCGTGCGATTATCGGGCATGGCCATCACCCATTTGCTTTATTTGCATGGTTTTCGCTCTTCCCCGCTGTCAGCCAAAGCGCAGCGCATGGCCGCCTGGGTGCAGCAGCACCAACCTGATGTGACCTGGTGGTGCCCACAACTGCCAGCGTCACCGCACGCGGCGGCCGCGCTCATCACCCAAGGCCTGCGCGATTGGCCCCACGCAAACATGGCCGTGGTGGGTTCGTCGCTCGGCGGCTTTTACGCCACCTGGGTGGCTGCCCGGTGGGGCTGTCCAGCCGTTTTGCTCAACCCAGCGGTCGACCCGGCGCGCGATTTGGCCGCTCACATTGGCATACACCCCCAATGGCACCAGCCAGAAGAAACCGTTTTCTTCCAGGCCCACT
Organism: Limnohabitans sp.; assembly: GCA_964201395.1. Classification (GTDB taxonomy): domain Bacteria; phylum Pseudomonadota; class Gammaproteobacteria; order Burkholderiales; family Burkholderiaceae_C; genus Limnohabitans. Next base: position 5,543 of record CAXNFO010000073.1, on the reverse strand, counting down.
TTGTGGATGAGTTGCGTGATTTGTATGTTGGCAGCGCGCGCCCAGGGCTTGACACCCCATGGACCGTGACCCATGCGGCACCTTTGAATGACCCCCAACAAGTGTTGGCCATCGTGGCCCAAGGCGACGAGGTGCTGGACTGGCGCGAGATGGTGGCCCGTTACCCCCAGGCCCAACTGCGCCTGATCCCCGGCTCTGACCACGGCTTGAGCGATTTCGATGACCATTTGCCCAGTTTGACCACCTACCTGGGTTGGGGCAGCACCATGCCCTGAAACGGGTGCCGTCATGGGCGCGTGGGACAATCTGCGCATGTATGCACTGTTTGAAGATGCCGGAAAATTTCTGACCGGTCGGGTCCTGTCCGAAGCCGAGGCTTCGGCCCAAGTCGAGCTCGACACGGGCAAACGCGTCAAAGTGAAGTCGGCCCAGGTGCTGATCAAATTTGACCAACCCAGCCCCGCCGATTTGATGCGCGAGGCCAGCGCCTTGGCCCCAACCATCGAGCTGGACTTGGCCTGGGAATTCGCCCCACCAGAGGAATTTGGCTTTGTCGACTTGGCGCGCGAGTACTTCAGCGCCAACCCCAGCTTGGTCCAACAAGCCGCCACCTTGCTGCGCTTGTTTGAAGCCCCGCATTACTTTCGCCGCGCTGGGCGAGGACGCTTCAAAAAAGCCGCCGCCGAAGTGATCCAACAAGCCCTGGTGGCAATCGACAAGAAAAAACAGCAATTGGCGCAAATCGATGCCTGGGCCTTGGCCCTGGGCGACGGCCAATGCCCCGAGCCGGTATTGGCGCAGCTGTACAAAATTCTCTTCAAACCCGACAAAAACGGGCCCGAATACAAAGCCGTGGTGCAAGCCGCCCGCGCCACCCAACTGCCCCCACTGGCCTTGTTGCAACGCGCTGGGGCCATCACCTCGGCCTACGAGTTCCATTGGCAGCGGTTTTTGTTTGACAACTTTCCCAAGGGCACCCAATTTCCCGCGCTGCAAGCGCCCAGTGCCACCGTTGACTTGCCGCTGGCCGACGTGCAGGCCTACTCGATCGACGACTCGCAAACCACCGAGATCGACGACGCCTTGTCGGTACAAGGCCTGGGCAGCGCCCACATCACCGTGGGCATCCACATCGCCGCGCCGGGCCTGGCGCTGCAACCGGGTGACGCCATCGATCAGATCGGCCGACAACGCTTGTCCACCGTCTACATGCCGGGCCACAAAATCACCATGCTGCCCGATGCCGTGGTGCAGCACTACACCTTGCAAGAAGGGCGCGCCTGTCCCGCCTTGTCTTTGTATGTGCAGTTCGATGCCGACACCTTGGCCATCACGGGCAGCCACACCCGTTTGGAACAAGTGCCGATTGCCGCCAATTTGCGCCACGACCAACTCGACGATGTGGTCACCCCGCAGTGGCTGGACGACGCGAGCTTTTCTCATCCCAGCCATGTGACCGAACCCGCCATGCCACGCGCCCAACTGGCTTTTTTGCACCGCCTGGCGCGCCAACTCAAAGCGCAGCGCGAAGTGGTGCGCGGCAAGCCCGAAACCTTCAACCGCCCCGACTACAACTTTCGCCTCCTGGGTTTGGACGGAGCGCCACCGCGTGGCCATGAAATGGTGGACATCAGCGTGCGCCAACGTGGTGCGGCACTGGACCTGATCGTGGCCGAGGCCATGATCTTGGCCAACAGCACCTGGGGCCAGTGGATGGCCAGCCTGGGGGTACCAGCGATTTACCGCAGCCAAGCGAGTTTGGCCCCGGGCATCAAGGTGCGCATGGGCACCAAGGCCTTGCCGCATGCCGGCATTGGCGTGCCTTGCTACGCCTGGAGCACATCGCCACTGCGCCGCTACACCGACTTGGTCAACCAGTGGCAGCTGATCGCCTGCGTGCGCCACGGCGCCACGGCGGCACTCGCCGCCCCTTTCAAACCCAAAGATGCGGCCCTGTTTTCCATCATCTCGGCGTTTGAAGAAACCTACAGCGCCTACAACGCCCACCAAGCCAGCATGGAACGGTTTTGGACCTTGCAGTGGCTGCGCCAACGCCAAACCCAAGAGATTGACGCCGATGTCATCAAGGCCATGCCCGGCCAGCCCGTGCTGGCCCGCGCCCACCATTTGCCCCTGGTGCTGCCCATCGTGGGTGGACCGGCGACGCTGGCTCGTGGTCAACAGGTGCGCTTGCGCCTGGGGTCGATTGACGACATCAGCCTGGATGTGCCCGGGCAATTTGTCAGCCTGATGGAGGGCAACCCCGGTCCAGACCCCGCGGCTGAAGGTGACGAAGAAGAATCCACGGGCACCATCGCCATTGCCGTCGACCTCAGCGACGCCGATGGCGACTCACCGGCCCCCACCACCAACTAGGCATGTGGCAGCGCTGGTCACCGTTGCAAATCGCTTTGGGTGTGTCCCTGCTGGTGCATGGCGGGCTGCTCAGCCTGCGCATCGCTGACCCTGAGCGCTTTGATCGCTTGTTCCAGGCCAGCCCACTGGAAGTGATCTTGGTCAACACCCGCGCCAAGTCCGACGAGACCACCAATGCCCAAGCCCTGGCGCAAACCCGACTGGCCGGTGGCGGTGACGCCGATCAAGGCCGTGCCCGCTCTCCCCTGCCCAGCGCGGCCCTGAGCACCGAAGGCGATCAACTTGAACCCTCGGCGGCTCAAACATTGGCGGCCTTGAGGCTCAAACAAACCCAATTGCTGAGCCAGATCAAGGCCAGCTTGGCCCTGCTGCCCGAGACCCTGCCCACACCCGACAACGCCCAGCAACAAGATCAGGAAGCCAAACGCCAGCAGCTGCTCAAACTCCTCGCCGAGATCGAGCAGCGCATCGAACAAGACAATGCCAAACCGCGCAAGCGCTACATCAGCCCCAGCACCCAAGAGGTGGTGTATGCCAAGTACCACGACGCCATGCGGCGCCAAATCGAGGCCCATGGCACGCGCCACTTTCCGCAGCAAGACGGCCAAAAACTCTATGGCGAGTTGACCATGATCATCACCGTGAATGCACAAGGCAAGGTGCTCACCGCAGAGGTGGCGACCAGCTCAGGTCAACGCGCCCTTGACCTGCGCGCGGTGGCCATTGCCCGCAGTGCGGGGCCGTTTGGCGCCTTTGATCCAGAGATGCGCAAAAGTGCCGACCAATTGGCCATGGTGGCGCGTTTTCAGTTCAGCCGCGACGGCAGTGTGCAAACCCGCTGATATGCGCTGGTCCACCCTGTCCTTTGTCACCAGCCCGCTGATGCGTTGGCTGGCCTTGGTGCTGCTGGCAGGCTTGGGGCTGCAATTGTTTTTCATCTTGCGCATTGCCGCCCTGGCGTGGTGGGACCCAGCGTCGACCAGCTTTCAACGCTCAGAAGCCGTGCGCATCCTGCGGCAAAAAAACAGCTTGCCCTGGCGCCAACAGTGGCAGCCCTACGATCGCATATCCATCCATCTCAAACGCGCCGTGGTGGTGTCCGAGGACGACATCTTTGCCCAGCACGACGGGGTGCAATGGGACGCCATCGAAAAAGCCTGGTCCAAAAACAACCGCGCCCAGCAACAAGCGGCGCAAGCGAGCGCAGCGCGCAGCAGCGCACCCAAGATCGTGGGCGGCTCCACCATCACCCAGCAGTTGGCCAAAAACCTGCTGCTCTCCGGTGAACGCACCTGGGCACGCAAAGCCCAAGAATTTGTCCTCACCCTGGCCCTGGAGGGCCTGCTCAGCAAGCGGCGCATTTTGGAGATTTACCTCAACAGCGTGGAATGGGGCGAAGGCGTGTTTGGCGCTGAAGCCGCGGCCCAGCACTACTTTGGCAAGTCAGCCCAACAGCTCACACCCTATGAGGCCGCGCGCCTGGCCGTGATGCTGCCGCGTCCCAAATACTTTGAGCGTCTGCCCAGCTCTGCCTATTTGGCCCAGCGCGCCGAAGTGATCGCTGCCCGCTTGGGCGCGGCGCGCTTGCCTTGAAAGGAAACGCCATGCGCATCTTGGGCATCGATCCGGGCTTGCAGACCACCGGCTTTGGCGTGGTCGACGCCGAAGGCGCGCAACTGCGCTATGTGGCCAGCGGCACCATCCGCACCCAATCGGCACAGCGCGCCGACCTGCCCGCTCGGCTCAAATTGTTGTTCGATGGCATCCATGAAGTGGTGGCGCGCTACCAACCGCAATCAGCGGTGGTGGAGATTGTGTTTGTCAACGTCAACCCCCAAGCGACTTTGTTGCTGGGCCAAGCGCGCGGCGCCTGCCTGACCGCCTTGGTCAGCGCCGATTTGCCCGTGGCCGAGTACACCGCCTTGCAAATGAAAAAAGCCGTGGCCGGTCACGGCAAAGCGGCCAAAGCGCAGGTGCAAGAAATGGTCAAGCGGCTGTTGAATTTGCCCGGCCTGCCCGGCCCCGACGCAGCCGATGCGTTGGGCTTGGCCATCATGCACGCCCATGCCGGGCGCAGCTTGGCGCTGCTGGAAACCGCTGGGGCCGCGCGCAGCAAATCCAGCGCGGTGTTTCGGGGTGGGCGCAGCGGCTGATCAGCGCGTGCTGTGGGGCGGATACAGCTTGAACAACTTTGGGGTCGCCGAGGAACTGCAGCCCAGCAGGATGGCTCTTTACAAGCGCTCCAAAATCAGCACCGCAAAAAACACCAAAGCTGCGCCCACCGTGACCCGCAGCACCTTCCAACCCCAAATGCGATAACGGGTTTCACCGGTGGCGATGAAGGCGGCAAAAAGCAAGGCCGAGACCAACAGCAAAAACAAAACCGCCCAGCGCACCAGCAACATGGCGTGTCACCAAGCCGGGGCCAACTGCGCCAACCCACGCGGGGCTTGGCGCTCATCGGCAAAGCTGACCACCTCATACGCATCGGGCCGGCTGAGCAACTCGCGCAACAAGCGGTTGTTCAACGCGTGTCCCGAGCGAAACGCGCTGTAGGCCGCCAGCAATGGGCGGCCCAGCAAGTACAAATCGCCCATGGCGTCGAGGATTTTGTGTTTGACAAACTCATCGTCGTAACGCAATCCTTCGCTGTTCAAAATTTTGTAATCGTCCATCACGATGGCGTTGTCCAAGCCCCCGCCCAAGGCCAGGCCATTGGCCCGCATCGCCTCGACATCTTTGGTAAAGCCAAAAGTGCGGGCGCGCGCAATGTCGCGCACATAGCTGCCCCCATCGGTGTCAAACACCACCCGCTGGCCCGTGGCGTCCACCGCTGGGTGGTCAAATTCAATTTCAAAACTCAGCTTGTAGCCGTTGTGCGGGCTCAACCGCGCCCACTTGCGCGCCGCCCCTTCGCCCTCGCTGACCTCGACCGTGTTCAGCACGCGCATGAAATGTTTGGGCGCATTTTGCAAAGCAATGCCCGCGCTTTGCAGCAAAAACACAAACGAGGCCGCCGACCCATCCAAGATGGGCACTTCTTCAGCAGTGATGTCCACAAACAAGTTGTCCAACCCCAAGCCGGAACAAGCCGACATGAGATGTTCAACGGTCAGCACCTTGGCACCCAGGTGCGAAATGGTGGAGGCCAAGCGGGTATCGGTCAC
>CAXNFO010000072.1:0-7926 GCA_964201395.1 Limnohabitans sp. | reverse complement strand
GCCGCCGGTGATGAGAATGGTTTTTTTCATGCCGCCGGACCCGCCACAGTGACACCTTGCACGCCATTGCGCTCAATGATTTGCGCGACCAGGCCCGAGGCCTTGGCCCGCTCGACAAAATCGCGTAAAAACGCCGCCGCCGCGCTGCCTCCCTTTGGCACCCCAATGGCTTGGCCAATGGCGGTGAATCGTCCGTCCAAAACGCGCGAGCCGGGCAGCTTGGCCTGCTCTTGCACCAGACGCGGACGCAGGCCCGACAAAGCCTCCAGGCCTTGCGCCACAAACTCGTTGTAGGAAGCGTCCATGCTGGCCATTTGCACCAATTGCGCATGCTTCAAGCTGCGGCTCAGGTACAGGTCGTAAGCGCTTTTGTGCATGACTGCAATGCGCACCCCGTCGCGGTCGACATCTTCGATGCGCTGCAACGCTGAATTGGCCGGCACCAAGTAGGTGGCCTCGATCTCCAAATAAGGCGCCGAAAAGTCAATCACGTTTTGCCGCACGGGCTCCACCGCCAACAAGGCCATGTTCCACACGCCGCTGTGTGCGGCCTCGGCCATTTCACCGGGCGTGGCGTAGGGAAAAAATTCGATGGGCACGCCAATTTCACGCGCCACTTCACGGGCCAAATCGGGGGCGATGCCCGTGGGGGCATGGCTCGGGTCTTTCATGCTGACCAACAAAAAGTTAGCCAGGTTCAAGCCCACTTTCAGGGTGCCTTGGGGGGCGAGTTCTGCGCGCACGCTGTCCAGGGAGGGGGTCATGTGGGGTTCTTTCTGCGAACAAGGGTGGGGATCAAAAAAATCAGCGACGCACCGACGGCCCATCGATGGGCATGCCGTTGGCGCGCACTTTCAAATACAGCTCCAGGCTGCGCAAAATCGCGCTACCGGGCTTGGGCATGGCGGACTGTACGCCAGAGAAACAAGCCCGCAAGCGCCGGTCCATGCCACCGGCCTGTTGCCACGACAAGCGGTAAATCGGAAAGCCCGTGGGGTGGCCCGGGCTGATGGTGTCGCCGCGCATTTGCGTGCCCACACGGTCATCGTGGCAGTGGGCACAGGAAAGGTTCATGCGGCCCTGACGGGTTTGGTATTGGTCGGCACCGGCTTGCCACCGTGCTTGCCATGCGGCCTGCCGGGCTGGCGGCGCTTGCACTGCGATGGGCTCGCCGCGCGCAGTGTGGTGCAAGGCTGCGCTCAGGGCCAACACGGTGTCATCGGCTTGCGCACTGGGAGCGCCCTGGCGTTGCCGACAGACACCGATTTGATCATCGAGGTTGCGCAAGCTCTGACCATCGGGGCTCAACTTGGGGTGTTGGGCCACGGCTTTGCGCATCTGGCCCACCGTGCCGTGGCATGACTGACAGGTGGGGCCTGTGCTGTTTTGGCCCCAGGCCGCCAAGCCGCGCTCGACCCACAGGCTCATGGGGTTGGCCATGTCGTCGTCATTCATTTGCCGCAGGCTGGGCGACAAAAAAGCCAGACCACTGATGCGCCCTTGGGCATCTGGCAGCGTATTCTTTTGTGAAGGGGTCACCGGAACTGATGCGGATGCGGGTTGCGACAAAGCGGGCGGCACAGCAGGCGTTTGCGCAATGACCGTTCGCTGCTGCAAGGCCACAACCACCGCATCAATTTGCTCAGGGCTCAACACCGCTTGGGCGGGTGCGGGTTGGCGCAAGCCAATCAAGCTGCCAAAAACCGGCATCAATGTGTCGGGCCGCAGGTGGCGTGGATCGACCACCCATTGCTTCAACTGCGCCGCACTGTAGCGCTGACCCACCCCGTCCAATGCAGGTGCAAAGCTGCTGGTGGATGCAGGTACCGCTTGCCAAGCATGGCAAGCGCCGCAATTACCCAGGCTGCGCTCGGTGATGATGCGCCAGCCCAGGTCTGCATTGGCCTGTGCTGCACTGTGCCCGCATGCCCACACCAGGGTCCACAAAGTCCAACGGATGACGGCACGCTTTGCCGACCAAACTGTACGGGTCACAAAGCCCTCTGGATCTCTGCCACATCGTTCCACACCTCTTGGCGGGTGAGGAGGTTGTTGACCACTTCAAAGCGGTCAATGAAGCGAATGCCTTCAAATGCACTGCCATCGTTCCACACGCCAAACAAAGTGCCACTGCAATACACCACCGTGGTGTCACCTTGCCAACATTCGTCAAAGCGCTCGTAGCGTTTGGCCACCGAGCGGTAACGCGGTTTGCCCCACTCCATCAATTGCTCCAAACGGTGCATCACCGCCGCGCCCGGGAAAACCATTTCAAAGCCTGGGGCCAAAAACGCTTGGGCCTCGGTCAGCCTGCGCGCCGCCATGGTTTCCAAAAAACTTTGCACCCGCGAACTGGCGTCGGGCACCACGGCGGCACCCCCAGCATAGACTTTGCCATCGCGCCGATAGGTGCTGGCTTCGTTGATGAACACGGTGGTTCCCGCATCGCTGGCAGAAATCACCGAACGGGCGGTATCGGCCAAGCGCTGCACCAAGCGGTGCTGGGTCTCAGCCGGGTAACCCGGCAACAAGGTCACTGTGATCACTGGCATGGAATAACTCCTCAGAAAAAAACGTCACAAACCCATGGGGCTCACGCCCACCAACCACGCATGGGCTTTGAACAAAAACACCGCGTACAACACCACACCACCCATCACCGCCACCAAAGTGGCGCGCATCTGCGGCACCACCGGCGCCAAATTGGCAGCCCGGTCACGGGCCCGGGCGGCGCGAAAACACAGCACCGCCCAAAGCAAAAAAGTGCCGAACAAAATCACATCTTCCAAATTGCCATTGGCCAGCAAATGGGCCAAAGCCCACACCTTGACGCTGAGCACCATGGGGTGACGCATCCGGACTTTGAGGTGGTTGCCTGGCACATAAGCGGCCACCATCAGCACCGAGGCCAACAGCATCAACAAGGCCGCACCATGGCGCGTGGCCACGGGTGGCACCCACAACAACGTGGGGGTGGCGCGGGCCTGGTCATAGCCCCAGCACAGCAGCACAAAGCCGGCCAAAGACACCAAGGCGTAAAGCCCTTTGAAGGTTTTTTCACCCCAGCGCTCGATTTGCTGGCTGCGCCAGCCCTCGGCAAACACCCGAACGGAATGCGCACCCAAAAACAATACCAGCCCCAAAAGCATCCATATCATGGTGTTTCTCCTGCCCCGACCACCGAGGCACCACGGCCCATGATACGCAAGCGCTGATCAGACCCTGCCATTGGGTTCACACCCCAAAAGCAGCCAAGCCGCCATCGGGCTCGAACCGCTGGTTCACAAAGCGCAGTCGGGTGGGGCCGGGCATGGCTTGCGTGCCCACACTGTGGCGTGGGTCGCCGGGGTAGCAAATCACCCGCGTGCCGTTGTCGTCATGGGGTTGGGGTTCAACCAAGTGCGGACCCCTCTGGGCCGCATCGTGGAGGACCGCCTCCACATGTTCAAACCGCGCCAAATGGGCCAGGCTCATGATTTGCGGTGGGGCCATCTCCATCTGCCCCGCCCAGTAGCGGTGCAAGGCGTCACGCGGGGTCATCCACACGCTCTCAGTGGCCTCCACATTGTCGTGCCCCGCCTGTTGCCCTGCGGGTGCCCGGGCCACAAAAAACCGGGTGTCAAAGCGCTTGTTGGTGACCGAGGGCACGCGCGGCGTGATCCAACGCGACCACGGCCACAAGGCCTCACACTGCAACTGCAAGTCGTGGCGGTGAATCAAGTCGACAAAACCACCTTCTTCATGCCGCAAGCCATCCCAATGCAAGCCTTGGTCACCGCCCTGTGCAAACAGCACGCCACACTCTTCAAACGATTCGCGCAAGGCCGCCACCCACAGGCTGGCAGCGGTATCGGTGCTCACATCGCTCTCGCGCAAGCGCTGGTGCAACACATCGGGGGCGTGGTCGAGCCGCGCATGCAAATTCGGGTCAGCGTCCATGCGGTCCAACTTGCCGCCAGGAAACACGAAAACACCCCCCAACACGGCCGAGGCACTGTGGCGGCGCAACAAAAAAACCTCCAGGCCTGCAGCGCCATCGCGCAGCATCACCACGGTGGCGGCAGGGATCGGGGGGGCGGTGACTTCGATCGAATTGATGTCCATGCGATCCATTCTGTCATGGCCCAGGCGCAGCGGCTGTCACCTGCGCGAGTGGGCACGGGCACAATGGCGGGCCTTGTCACTGCACCCCACCATGGCCACCCACACCCCCGATCGACCCAAAGCCACCAGTCCCCAATCGCTGTCGGGTTTGAAACCATTTTTGCGCCCCTATACCGCCGTGATTGCCGCAGCGGCCTTGTTTTTATTGCTGGCCGCGGGGGCAACACTGGCCTTTCCATGGGCGCTGCGCCAGCTCATCGACGGCGGCCTGGCCAGCAGCGCGCAAGGCCAAGCGGATGGCTTGGCCGCCGACTTTGTCTGGTTGTTTGCCGTGGCCGTGGCTTTGTCGGTGTTTTCGGCGGCGCGCTTTTATGCGGTCAGTTGGTTGGGCGAGCGCATCACCGCCGATGTGCGCCAAGCCGTCTACGCCCATGTGTTGCAACAAAGCCCCTCTTTTTTTGAAACCACCCAAACCGGCGAGGTGCTGTCGCGACTGAGCGCCGACACCACCTTGGTCCAAACGGTGGTCGGCTCATCGCTGTCCATGGGCTTGCGCAATGCGGTGATGGGCTCGGGCGCTTTGCTCATGCTGGTGTGGATGCGGCCTTGGCTGATGGTCCAAGTCATCGCGGTGCTGGTGCTGATTGTCTTGCCCAGTGTGTGGTTTGGCCGCCGGGTGCGGCGCTTGTCGCGTGCCAGCCAAGACCGGGTGGCCGACACCAGCGCCATGGCGGCCGAGGTGCTCAACGCCATCACCGTGGTGCAAAGCCATGGCGCTGAAGGGCGCGAAGCGCGCCGCTACGAGACCTCGACCTTGAACGCTTTCACCACGGCCGTGCGCCGGGTGCGCGCCCGCGCCTTGTTGGTGGGCTTCATCATTTTGGCCAGCAGCGCAGCCCTGTTGTGGGGCCTGTATCAAGGCACCCTGGCGGTGTATGCGGGCAGCTTGAGCGCGGGCGAGTTGGGTCAAATCATTGTGTATGTGATCTTGCTGGCCAGTGCCTTTGCGGTGCTGGGCGAGGTGTATGGCGACTTGTTGCGCGCTGCGGGTGCCACCGAGCGTTTGATGGAGTTGCTACACACCCAGTCTGCGGTTGCGTCACCGGCCCAACCGCAACACGCGCCCTGGCCTGAGGCCGGGTCCACCTTAGCCTTGCAGGGCGTGGGCTTTCACTACGCCTCGCGCCCCCTCACCCCAGCGATTGACCAACTCAGCGCCCACGTCCACAGCGGACAAACCGTGGCGGTGGTCGGGCCCAGTGGCGCAGGCAAAACCACGCTGTTCGATTTGCTGCTGCGCTTTCACGACCCGCAGCAAGGCCAAATTGAGATTGATGGCGTGCCCATCCACCGCATGGGCTTGCACGACTTGCGCGCACGCATCGGCATCGTGCCGCAAGAGCCGGTGATTTTTTCGGGGACGGCTTGGGACAACATCCGCTACGGCAGACCCGAGGCCAGCGACGCCGAGGTCATCGCTGCCGCCCAGGCGGCCTATGCGCACGAATTTTTGTCCGAACTGCCCGAGGGCTATGACAGCTTTTTGGGCGAGCGCGGTGTGCGCTTGTCGGGGGGACAGCGCCAGCGCTTGGCCATCGCCCGCGCCATCTTGAAAAACCCGCCGCTGCTGCTGCTCGATGAGGCCACCAGCGCCTTGGACGCACAAAGCGAGCGCATGGTGCAAGCTGCGCTCGAGCGCGCCATGACCAATCGCACCACCTTGGTCATCGCCCACCGTTTGGCCACGGTGCAAAAGGCCGATGTGATTTGGGTGCTCGATCGCGGCCGCTTGATCGAGCAAGGCACACACGCCCAGCTCATCGCGCAAGGCGGGCTGTATGCCAGCTTAGCGGCCTTGCAATTTCAAAGCAGTTGATCGCCCCCGCAGACTGGCGTGGGCACTGGGTCAAGATGCGGCTTGGCTGGCACCGGCTTGGAGTTGCGCTTGCGTTGGCAGCCACAGCACGATCAAAGCGCTGACACAGGCAATGGCCGACATGGTCAGCATCAAACTGGTGAAGCCCGACGCCTTGATGAAGGGCCCCAGCAAATACACCGCCAGCGAGCTGATGCCAAAAGACACCGCAATGCGCACGCCGCTCACGCGCGAGCGCATGGAGTTGTCGATGTAGCGCACCACCATGGTTTCGTTGAACGGGATGGACGCAAACACCGACACCATGTACACAATGGCCGCCGCATACCAAAGCCAACCCGTGGTGTGGGCAGCCGCATAAAACACCACGACTTGCATGGCCAAAATGCCCAAAAACAAGGGCTTGACCGCCACCTTGTCGAGCAAGCGGCCCACCACCAATTGGGCCAGCGAGGCCACCGCATAAATACCAGCCAACAAGAAACCCAGTTGGGCCGGGTCGGTCACCAAACCATCCAAACGCTCGACCATCAACTGGCCATTGCCATTGGTGGTGAAGTTGAACAACAAGCTGCCGGTGGTGGCGCTGGCCACCATGACCACAAAGGTGCGAATGGCCAAGTTTCTGGGCAAATGCACCTGGGTGGCGGCTTTGCGCGCCGGGGCCGCATGCTCAGGCGGCGCACAACGGGCGAACAAAAAACCGCAAGCGATGGACACCAACCCCGGCACCACAAAAGCCATGCGCCAACCAAAGTACTTGACCAACAAGCCCGTTGACAACGCCGCCAAGGCAATGCCCAAATTGCCCGACAACCCATTGATGCCAATGGTGCGCCCAGGGGTGGGCGAGTTTTGCACCAACAGCGGTATGCCCACCGGGTGGTAAATGGCAGAAAACGCGCCCAAGACCGTCAAGGCCACGCCCATTTGCCACGGGCTTTGGGTGAGCGCTACGGCAATGGCACTCCAACCAATGCCATGGAAAAAAATCAGCATCATGCGCCGCCGCCCCCACAGGTCGCCCCATCGCCCGGCCGGCACCGAGGCCAGGCCAAACATCACAAATGCGCCGGTGGTGTAGGGCATCAAGTCTTCCCAGCGCGCCACACCAAAGTCGGCGGCAATGGCTGCAACGGCTGTGGCGAAGATCAACAAAAACAAGTGATCCAAGGCATGGGCGAAGTTCAATAGAAAAGCGGGGGTGCGGTTCATGCGGGCCATTGTGAACGAATTCACACCAGACACCCTGGTCCGCTGTAGGGCGGACTGCCAAGCCCATCACGTCTGTGGCGGGGCATGGCAGGACCGGATCAACCTGGGTCTGGGGGCTCTGCTGGGCCAGCACCGCCCCAACCCAACCATTGGCCCAACTTCGCCACAGCGCCCATCAGGCCCGATGGGTTGGGTTCAGATGGGCCCTGGTCCACAGGCTGCGACAAGCCTTGGGTCCAAGCCGCCACATCTTCGGCCGGCAACAGCCATTGGACACCTGAGTTGGGTGCGTTAGCGGGTGGCGGCGCTTCATTGGTCGGCGCTGTACCTCCACCGTCGTTGGTCGGCGCCGGTGCGCTGGTCTCAGGGCGAGCCTCCGCTGCGCCAGGTGGCGAAGTCTGGACTGCGGTGGGTGCCACTGGTGCAGGGGACTCCGATGCCGTCTCAGCCGGGCTGACCGTTGGCGCCGTGCGGCTGACCCAATTGCCCAAGGTCTCCATGTCTCTGGCCACGGCGGATGGGTTTTGCTGCACCACCGCCATGGCCATGTCCAGCAACTGGGCGGTGGATTGCGGGCTGCTGGTGACACCCATGCCCAAACTTGGCAAAGCCGATGGCGAGAAGCTGTTCAGCGTCTTCTGCACGGTCTTGCTCACCACGGGCCCTTGGCTGAGAACACTGGCTGAACCACTTTGCGACAGTGCATCCACAGTGAACGATTTCTGCATCAT
>CAXNFO010000071.1:0-7931 GCA_964201395.1 Limnohabitans sp. | reverse complement strand
GACTTAGACGATATTTGGCGCGACTTCAATCGGAAATTGGGCCAACTGATGGGTGGAAAAAGGGGCGGACCCGCCGGTGGTGGCTCCTCAGGAGGCGGTTCTGGTGGCGGCAATTGGGGCGGCTTCAAACCCGACATGGGCAACGCCCGAGCGGGTTTGGGCGTGATTGCAGCGATTGCCGTTCTGATTTGGATGGGAACAGGCTTTTTCATCGTCCAAGAGGGTCAACAAGCCGTCATCACCCAATTCGGTCGATACCACAGTACGGTGGGCGCGGGTTTCAACTGGCGCTTGCCATTCCCGGTGCAACGCCATGAACTGGTTTTTGTCACCCAAATCAGATCCTTGGACATTGGCCGCGATACGGTCATCAAGGCCACTGGTTTGCGCGAGTCGGCCATGCTGACTGAAGATGAAAATATTTTGGAAATGAAGTTCGCTGTGCAATACCGGCTGACCGATGCACGGGCGTATTTGTTCGAAAGCAAAAATCCAACCGATGCCGTGGTTCAAGCGGCTGAGACCGCTGTGCGCGAGGTGGTGGGAAAAATGCGCATGGATTCAGCCTTGTCTGAAGAGCGTGACCAAATCGGCCCGCGTGTCAGGGCCATCATGCAAATCATTTTGGACCGCTATAAAGTGGGCATTGAGGTGGTGGGCATCAATTTGCAGCAAGGCGGTGTGCGCCCGCCCGAGCAGGTTCAGGCCGCGTTTGACGACGTGCTCAAGGCTGGCCAAGAGCGTGAGCGTGCCAAAAACGAAGCCCAAGCCTATGCCAATGATGTGGTTCCCCGGGCTGTGGGTGCGGCGTCGCGTTTGAAAGAAGAGGCTGAAGGCTACAAATCCCGCATCATTGCGCAAGCCCAAGGTGATGGACAGCGGTTCAGATCGGTTCTCAATGAGTACCAAAAAGCCCCTCAGGTGACGCGTGACCGCATGTACATCGATGCCATGCAGCAAATCTACAGCAACGTCACCAAGGTGCTGGTCGAGTCCAAGCAAGGCTCCAATTTGCTTTACCTGCCGCTGGACAAAATCATGCAGGCTACCCAATCCACTGCGCCGGCTGTGGGAGCGCCATTGCCCTCCAACAGCGCAGACAACAACGCCCCGGCGAGCTCTTCGAATGCGGATGTGCGCAACCGAGACGGCGCTCGCTCCCGCGACCGCGACGCCCGCTGAAAGACCAGGTCATCCATCATGAACAAAATTGGTTTCTACATCACCTCTGGCTTGGTGGCCTTGTTGATCCTCAGCTCCACGCTGTTTGTGGTCGATCAGCGCCAATTTGGGGTGGTTTACTCCCTGGGTCAGATCAAAGACGTGATCACCGAGCCTGGCTTGCACGTCAAGCTGCCGCCACCGTTTCAAAACGTTTCGTACATCGACAAGCGCTTGTTGACCCTGGACAACCAAGACACCGAGCCGATGCTCACCGCTGAGAAGCAGCGCATGGTCATCGATTGGTATGTGCGTTGGCGCATCACCGACCCATCCAATTACATCCGCAATGTGGGCTTGGATGAAAAGGCGGGTGCCATGCAATTGAGCCGCGTGGTCCGCAATGCCTTGCAAGAGGAAATTAACAAACGAACGGTGAAAGAGTTGTTGTCCGTCAAGCGCGAAACCCTGCTGCAAGATGTCAAGCGCGAAGTCCTTGAAGTGGTCCAAGGGGCCAAGCCCTGGGGCGTGGATGTGGTGGATGTGCGCATCACCCGTGCCGATTATGTGGATGCCATCACTGAATCGGTTTATCGGCGCATGGAAGCCGAGCGCAAACGGGTGGCCAATGAACTGCGCTCCACGGGTGCGGCCGAAGGCGAAAAAATTCGCGCCGATGCCGACCGCCAACGTGAGGTGACGGTCGCCAACGCCTACCGTGATGCCCAAAAAATCAAAGGTGAGGGCGACGCTGAAGCCGCCAAAATTTATGCTGAAGCTTTTGGCCGTGACGCCCAATTTGCCCAGTTTTATCGCAGCCTGGACGCCTACAAGGCGAGCTTCAACAAGAAAAGTGATGTGATGGTCGTCGACCCTTCCAGCGAGTTTTTCAAAGCATTCCGCGGCAGTTCTGGCGCATCTGCGGCTCCCGCCTCCAGCAAGAAGTGATGGTGGATGGCTCGGATCTGATTTGGACGGCTCTGGGCTTGGTGTTTGTGATTGAAGGGCTGATGCCATTTATCTCACCCGCTGGTTGGCGCCGCGTCTTCATGCAAGTGCAGCAGTTGACAGACGGACAAATCCGTTTTTTTGGGTTTATTTCGATCGCCTTGGGCCTGTTGTTGCTGGCTTGGATGACGTGATCGAAGGGCCCCTTTGGGGGCGCCTAGTCACGGGCTAAAATCCTCCTCTTTTCACTCCCGCTCCAACCTTATGTCTGCTTGGGTCTTACCGGATCACATCGCCGATGTGTTGCCTTCAGAGGCCCGCCACATTGAGGAACTCCGTCGCATCTGGCTTGATCACGCCAGGCGATGCGGCTACGAATTGGTCATGCCGCCGATGCTGGAGCACTTGGACTCTTTGTTGTCCGACAGCGATCCATCGTTGAATTTGCAAACCTTCAAATTGGTCGATCAACTGTCCGGACGCACCCTGGGACTGCGTGCAGACACAACGGTGCAGGTCGCGCGCATTGACGCCCATTTGCTCAACCGCAAAGGTGTTACCCGTTTGTGTTACTGCGGCCCAGTGCTGCACACCCGCGCAGATCGGCCCGGTGCCACCCGCGAGCCCTACCAACTGGGCGCTGAAATTTATGGCCACCCCGGTACGGAAGCCGATTTGGAAATTTTGGCCCTGGCCCTGAGAGGGGCCAAGGCTGCTGGCTTGTCAGGTGTGGTTTTGGACATGGGGCATGCCCGCATCGTGCCCGCCTTGCTAGAGGGTCTGGCCTTGGAGGATGGCTTGGTTCAAGCCTTGCATATCGCTTTGGGGCGCAAAGATGCAGCTGAAATCGCCAAACTGGCGCAACATTTGCCTACCCCAGTGGCCACGGCTTTGCAGGCCTTGGCCCGCCTGTACGGGGATCGTTCTGTATTGAAAAGCGGCAGGCAGGTGCTGTCGGCGTGGCCTCTGGCGATCCAAGCCTTGGATCAGCTGGCATTTTTGGCCGATCAATTGAACGGCTGTGAGATCACTTTCGACTTGGGTGACTTGAACGGTTACGGCTATTACAGCGGCCTCAGGTTTGCCTTGTATGCCCAAAGCGCGGGAGACGCCCTGTTGCGTGGCGGCCGATACGACGCGGTCGGCGCCGTGTTTGGGCGCGACAGGCCAGCGGTGGGTTTCAGCCTTGATTTGAAAGAGTGGGCGCGTTGCCTGCCCCGCCCTGCGCAACACGCTGCCATCCGTGCTCCCTGGTCTGAAGACACCGAGCTGCGCCATGCCATTGACGCCCTGCGCCAGCAAGGCGAGACCGTGGTGTGTGTCTTGCCCGGTCATGACAGCGAAGCCGACGAATTCAATTGCAACCGCGAGTTGGTGCGCCAAGGCACCCAGTGGCATGTCCAACCCATTTACCCCTGACTATTTCCATTTCATGAATACTTCCCAAGGTCGCAATGTGGTTGTTGTCGGAACCCAATGGGGCGACGAAGGCAAAGGCAAACTGGTGGACTGGCTGACCGAGTCTGCGCAAGGCGTGGTTCGGTTCCAAGGCGGGCACAACGCAGGCCACACCCTGGTGATCAAAGGGGTCAAAACAGCGCTGCACTTGATCCCCAGCGGCATCATGCGACCCGGCGTCGTTTGCTACATCGGCAATGGTGTGGTTCTGTCGATGAGCAAGTTGCTGGAAGAGATCGCGGGCTTAGAGGCAGCTGGCGTGTCTGTGCGCTCGCGCCTGCGCATCAGCGAAGCCTGCCCCTTGATACTGCCCTACCACGCCGCCATCGACGTGGCCCGTGAAGCCGCCAAAGAAAAATCCGGCCTGGACAAAATTGGCACCACCGGTCGTGGCATTGGGCCTGCTTACGAAGACAAAATTGCCCGCAGAGCCTTGCGCGTTCAAGACCTCAAGCACCCCCAACGCTTTGCCGACAAACTGCGCGAAAACTTGGACTTGCACAATTTTGTGCTAACCCAATACCTCCACGCACCAGCGATTGACTTTCAGCAGGTGCTCGACCAATGCGCCTTGGAAGCTGAGCAAATTTTGCCGATGGTGGCCGATGTGTCCACGGAGCTGCACCAAGCCCATTTGAAGGGCAGCAATTTGTTGTTCGAAGGGGCGCAAGGCACCTTGCTCGATGTGGACCACGGCACTTATCCGTTTGTGACCTCCAGCAACTGCGTGGCTGGCAATGCGGCCGCGGGTGCTGGCGTGGGTCCAGGCATGTTGCACTATGTGCTGGGCATCACCAAAGCCTATTGCACCCGTGTGGGTGGGGGGCCATTCCCCACCGAGCTGGATTGGGAAAAGCCCGGTACGGTGGGGCATCACCTCAGCACCGTGGGTCAGGAAAAAGGCGTCACCACAGGGCGCTCACGGCGCTGTGGTTGGTTCGACGCCGCTTTGCTCAAGCGCAGCGCCCAAGTCAATGGCTTGTCGGGTTTGTGCATCACCAAGCTCGATGTATTGGACGGGCTGACAGAGTTGCAACTTTGCACCGGTTATCAACTCGATGGCGCGGTCACCGATATCTTGCCCACCAGCGCCGAAGATGTGGCCCGCTGTGTGCCCATTTACGAAACCATGCCGGGATGGTCTGACAGCACCGTGGGGGTCACCCAGGTAGACCGTTTGCCGCCCCAAGCGCGGGCCTATTTGGACCGCATTGAGCAAGTGTGTGGCGTCCCCATTCACCTCATATCGACAAGCCCAGATCGCGATCACACGATCATGAAAAAGCACCCTTTTTCCACGCAGTGATGCCATTCAAACTTTTTTTGAAAGCCAAACCATGCTGACCGAAGACGGTAAACACCTGTACGTCTCCTACGACGAGTACCACAACCAAATTGAAAAGCTGGCCATCAAAATCCACCAATCGGGTTGGCAGTTCGATACCATTTTGTGTTTGGCCAGGGGGGGCATGCGTCCTGGGGACATCTTGTCGCGCATCTTTGACAAACCCTTGGCCATCATGTCCACCAGTTCCTACCGGTCCGAGGGCGGCACCATCCAAGGCCATTTGGACATTGCCCGCTTCATCACCACCCCCAAAGGTGAAATTGCCGGGCGCGTTTTGTTGGTTGATGACTTGGCCGACTCGGGCCACACGCTGAACGCGGTGATTACCATGCTGCGCGACAACTACAAGCCCATCACCGAACTGCGCAGCGCGGTCATTTGGACCAAGGGCGTGTCGAGTTTTCAGCCGGATTTTTCGGTGGAATTTTTGCCGACCAATCCCTGGATACACCAGCCTTTTGAAGGCTACGACAGCATGCGCCCCGAGCAGCTGTTGGCCAAATGGCAAGTGTGAAAAAAACCACGTCGCTGATCCACCACCCCTATCGGGCGCCGGTGGATTTTGAGGCGCCTTTGACGGCTGTTCACAAGGCCTCGACTGTTTTTTTTCCATCGGTCGAGGCCATGAAAAGCCGCGACTGGAAAGACAAATCTGCCTACACGTATGGGCTGCACGGCACGCCCACGACCTTCACCTTGGAAGAGCGTTTGTGTGCCATCGAGGGGGGACTTCATTGTTTGCTCGTGCCCAGTGGCTTGGCCGCCATCGCACAGGTGAATTTGGCCTTGTTGGCCCAGGGTGATGAGGTTTTGCTGCCAGATAACGTGTATGGCCCCAGCAAGGCACTGGCTCAAGGCGAACTTCAACAATGGGGCATCTCGCACCGCTTTTACAACCCGCTGGATGTTGAGGATTTGGCCGCAAAAATCACCTCTGCCACGCGTTTGGTGTGGCTGGAGGCGCCAGGTTCCATCACCATGGAGTTCCCTGACCTCGTGTCCCAGGCGAAGCTGTGCCATGAGCGCGGCGTTTGGTGCGCGCTGGACAACACCTGGGGCGCTGGTTTGGCTTTCAATGCCTTTGATTTAACCCCTGAACAAGGCCCGCACTCACTGGGCGTTGACCTCACGATACATGCCTTGACCAAATACCCCAGTGGTGGCGGCGATGTGTTGATGGGCAGCATCATCTTGCGCGATGACGACTTGGCCATGCGCTTGAAGCTCAGCCACATGCGCTTGGGCTTGATGGTGGGGGCCAATGATGCTGAGTCGGTGTTGCGCTCTTTGCCGACCATGGCCATGCGCTACCGTGCTCAGGACCTCAGTGCACGGCATTTGGCCAGGTGGTGCCAGGAGCAGCCTGCTGTGTTGCAGGTGCTGCACCCTTGTTTGCCCGATTCGCCAGGCCATGACCATTGGTCGAGCTTGTGCACCTCCCGTGCGCATGGCTATTTGAACCCATTGAGTGAAGGCACTGATGCCCCAACCGGTTGGGCTGCAGCTTTGTTCAGCATCGTGATAGACCCCCAATACAGCACGTCTCAAGTGCACCAGTTTTGCGAAGCCCTGCAGTTTTTTCGCTTGGGCTACAGCTGGGCGGGTCCGGTCAGTTTGGTGGTGCCCTATGAACTGAAATCATTGCGCACTGTTTGGCCAGCTTGGTTGCGACAGGGCCATGTGGTTCGGTTTTCCATCGGTTTGGAAGCCACGGTAGACCTGCAACATGATTTGTCACAGGCTTTTGCTGCGGCTTTTTCAGCCATTCCCACGCACTGACCACGGTTTTAAATGAGAATAGTTCTTATTTAGGTTATACTCTCCGAATGTTCAAAGGGGAGAAGATGAAACGCATCAATGCCTGCATCGCGGCTTTGGGATTGGGTTTGTTGGGCATGGCTCAGGCCCAACAAACCCTGAATTTGTATTCGGCAAGGCACTACCCGACGGATGAAGCCCTTTACAGCGACTTCACCAAAGCCACAGGCATTGCCATTCGGCGGGTTGATGCGGATGACGCAGGCATTTTGATGCGCCTGAAAACCGAGGGTTCAGCCTCTCCGGCCGATGTCATTTTGTTGGTGGATGCCGCCAGGCTTTGGCGAGCTGAAAGTGATGGCTTGTTTCTACCCGTTCATTCGGCGGCGCTGGAGGCGGTCATTCCCGCTCATTTGCGCGCTCAACCCAATGCCGAAGGCGGCATCGCATGGTTTGGCATGTCCACCCGGGCGCGGGTGGTGGTTTACGACAAACGCAAAGTCGAACGGCAAGCCGTGGACAGCTATGAGAAACTGGCCGATCCCAAACTCAAAGGCATGCTGTGCATCCGCTCTGGCTCGCACCCCTACAACCTGAGTCTGTTTGGCGCATTGAATGAACACATGGGCTCGGCCGCCACAGAAATTTGGCTCAAGGGCTTGGTGGCGAATATGGCCCGCTCGCCCAAAGGCGGCGACAGCGATCAGATCAAATCGGTGGCCAGCGGCGAATGCGCTGTCGCGGTGACCAATACCTATTATTTGGCGCGGATGCTGCGTTCCCCCAATGCGGCAGAACGCAACATGGCCAAATCTGTGGGGGTGGTGTTTCCCAACCAAAGCAGCTGGGGTACCCACGTCAATGTGGCCGGCGCTGCGGTGGCCAAGCACAGCAAAAACACGCCTGCGGCGGTCAAGTTTTTAGAGTATTTGGCCAGCCCTGTGGCGCAAAATCATTTCGCCAATGGCAACAATGAGTGGCCTGTGGTCAAAGGCTTGAAGTTCGACAACTCCGCACTCAAAGCCATGTCGGGTGGTGACTTCAAGAGCGATGTCATCCCCATCAGCGCTGTGGGCATGAACCAAATCAAGATTCAGCAAATGCTCGATCGGGTGGGTTTCAAATGACTTGCGGGTATTGAGTCACCAGGGATTGGGCCAAAGCGTCAAAAGAGGCACTGTGTCGATCCAGCGGGCTGACCGCCTGGGCCAGCGTGTGTTGTTTGAAATTTCGAGAGATGGATTTCAAATAGGTGGGG
>CAXNFO010000070.1:0-7936 GCA_964201395.1 Limnohabitans sp. | reverse complement strand
ATTATCAGATGAGATAAATTTCAACTTATTATTATTAGGAGCTTATTGATCATGGCTACTTCTGTTGCATCTCAACTTGCCAAATTGCGCAAAGAGCGTGAAGCGCTTGAAAAGCGCGAAAAAGCTTTGCAAACCCGTACGCACACCCGCGCCATTGAGAAAATTCTCGCTATCGCCAAAGACGCTGGCCTGTCAGCCTCAGATATTTCCTCTGCCATGGGCGGTGGTAAAAAGAAATCAGTCAAAGCCAAATCGACCGGGGCTGTCAAGAAGTCAGGCCCGCGTGGGAAAGTGGCGCCCAAATACAAAAATCCAGCAGATCCCACCCAAACTTGGACCGGCCGTGGAAAATCGCCGGTTTGGGTTCAGGCGTTGAAAAATGCAGGCACCTTGGATTCAGCCCTGATCTAATAAACCCTCTGCGCTTTTTCTCAGGCTTATGTCGCGCTGCGTGACATAAGCCTTTTTTGATGGCTTGGGATATGGCATCACCCTGAGCCGGATAAACATATTTGACCTTGTTCAGGGGTCAAGGTGACTGGTTCAGTGCATTGACCTTGCGCTGCTGTGACAGGATGGCGGGCTCATGACCGCGAGCGCGCAAGCATTCACCCTCCGCGGCCCATTGATTCGGATTTTGCCAACGCTTTCCCATCTCCAAGATGTCATCACACAAACCGCTGATGGGCATGTCACCCTTGGCGGCGATGAGTCGCGAGGCATTCAAGGCATTGAATTGATCGGTCGCAAAAGTTTTCATGACGGGGTGATGGAATTCGCGCTCCATGGGCAGGGAGGCTTGGGTGTTGGCCAGCTGAATCAAGCCAGGGCGATGTTTCCATGCCTGGTAACTGACCCAGCCCGTGTCAACCAGCATCCAAGTGGCCCCACAGGCCAGCACACAGATGGCTGTGATGCCTGTATGTCGAACCCACTTGATGGCGGCCCAGGGCACTGGCCGCCATTCAGGTGATGGCATGCCAGCGGCCCACACCATGCACCAAAGCCATATGTGCGCTGTGGAAGAGTGAAAAGGAAACTCGGTCAATTGGTGAAGGCTGATGGGCAATAAGCAAGCCACCCAAGCCAAGCTGCTCCAAGCTTGCTGGCGACAAAACCAAGCCAACACGAAAACCCAGGGCCCCACGATCGATAAAACACCCACGGTGCCTGTTTCAATCGCCCACAATAAAACTTCGTTGTGCGGGTGACCCAAATTGGGTGTGTAGTGAAGGCTTTTGCCGCCCTCAATCAGCTCTACAAACACCGGAACGATGTGCTCTGAAAAAGTCCCCAGCCCATGGCCCCACCAAGGTGACTGCCACCACAAATGGATGCTGGCTTGAATAAAGCTCAGCCGAAAGTGGGTCGAACTGCCTTGGTTCAAATCCCGCAACCGGGGGATGACATCCCCCAGCCACGCTGCCAACAGCGCTGCCATGAGCAAGCTGATGAAGCACCACCAGCCCATTCGTCTGTTTTGAGGGCTGAACCTGTGTGTCCACAGGCCCAGCAGCAGCATGGAAATGGCCAGTCCCAACATGCCAACCCGAGACCCAGACTTGAACACGATAAATACGTGCAGCGCTGTGAGGCTGAGCATGCCCATGGCTCGCCAACCTTTGATGATGCTTGCATGGCGCAGTTGCAGCCAAAGAGCAAAAAGGATGGAAGTCGCCAAAAAGCTGGCCAACAAGTTGGGCTGCTGAAATCCACCATGGGCCGCGCGCAAGGGCAAGGGCAAAGAAAGCCACACAGCGTCCCAGGCCAGGTATGGGGGGCTTAGCAAGGTGATCAAGCACAGCAGGCTGGTGCCAAACAGCCATATCCGGCTGATCGATAACCATTGCGAGCGGGCCAAGGCGAGTTGTGACAAACCCAGCGAGAGGCCGGCCATCAAAGCCAAGACCAAGCCAACCAGCCAGGGGTAGTGGGGAAAACTGCCCACAGGGACCCAGATGGCGTGAAGCCCGATCACCATGGGTGGTATGAACAAAAGACCCCAGGCAGGCGTCCAACGGATGCGCCCTTGGGCCAGCACATGAATCCAGCCAGAAGCACAGGCCAGGCACATCAGGGCTGCCACAAAAAAATTCCGGGGAATCAGATTGTTGCCAAGATTGGGCAAATTCCATTGCAGCACCCCCCAAGACAACAGCGCAGTGATGGCCAGCATGCGCACTAGCGCGGCTTGGTTAAACACTTCGCTGGGGTGGTTGCGCATGCAGAGGAAGCATCTGTGTCATCGACGACCCAAGCTTGGGTCTGGCGGACCGGTGGCGGTCAACGCAATTGCAAATTGCGCCGCAACACCACTGGCTTTCCGCCCAGGCTTCGTTTGCACATCCAATGGGCCAACGCCGAATCCAAATGGTCGGCGTGGGAAGGAAACCATCGGATCAATTCATCAATCAGACTGCGTCCGTAGGCATATTGCCCGTTGTTGACCAGGGCCAACACTTCATGGATGGATTTCATGACCGCTGCATGTTCATCGATGTGGCAATCCCTGGGCGGAAAGTCCGTTTCCACCATGAGTTGGTTTTCCAGGTCGAAATGAGACTTGGCGTGTTCTGCAAACAGGGCCAACAAAGGGGGCAAATCTTGGTCTTGCGCCGCCTCCATTTGCCTGACCAAATCAACAAACTCTTCATGGGTCTCATCGATGGGGCGGTAACCCAAAATGAATTTATCGCTCCAGATGAAGGCTTCTTCTGTGGTGGGGCCTGGTGTCATGGTCGGTGGAGGGGTTTCAAAGGTAATGGGGGAGAAATCTGGGCGCCCAGTGGCCCTCTAAAAGGGTTTGCGGTGGCCCAAGGCCAGGGATATTTGTTGTGCGGTGGCTTGCAGTTTAGGGCGCCACTCGTCGCTCATCCGATCGCTGGGGGCTGAGATCGATAAACCGGCCACCAGCTTAGATTGGTCGTCGTAAATGCCCGCTGCCAGGCAGCGCACGCCCAATTCGAGCTCTTCGTTGTCATTTGCCACCCCGTATTGCCGGACTTTGGACAGCTCTCTTTCCAAAATATTGATTTGGGTGATGCTGTTGCGGGTCTGACCATTCAAGCCGGTTCGCGTCGCATAAGCGCGCACTTTTTGGATGTCATCCACCGATAAAAAAAGTTTGCCCACGGACGTCAAGTGCAAAGGGGCGCGTCCCCCAATGGCGCGCACGACTTGCATGCCCGATCGCTCACTGAATGCCCGCTCGATATAAATGATCTCATCGCCCTGACGCACACTGAGGTTGATGGGTTGCTGTATTTGGCGATGCAATTCGCGCATGGGCAACAAGGCGGCATCGCGCACATTCAAACGACCTTTGACCAGATTGCCCAACTCCAACAAGCGCATGCCAAGCCGGTAACTGCCCGCCTCGGGTCGATCCACGAAACGGCCGCAGGCCAAGTCGTTGAGAATTCGGTGGGCTGTCGATGGGTGCAAGCCACTTTTTTCACTGATTTCTTTGAGTGAAACAGCCTCTTCTCTGGAGGACAGGACATCAATCAGGGTGAAGATTCGTTCAATGACCTGAATCGATGGGGTGGCTGAATTGAGGGCATCAACTTTTCGCATTGTGCAATTTTAGCGGATGATCAATTTGGGCATTGCCAATGACCGTCCACCAAAATTTGATGGGGTTTGAAATGCGCTTTGTAATTCATCTTGGGGCTGTTTTGAATCCAATAGCCCAAATAGACATGCGGCAGCCCCAGGGTTTTGGCTTGTTCCACTTGCCACATCACACCATACGTACCGTAGTCGGCATGGGCCTCAGGCTCATAAAACGTGTAGACAGCTGAAATACCGTCATTGAGGACGTCCAAGATGGAGACCATTTTGAGGCTGCCTGGGGAGCCGTCCTCGGTGGGCAACCTGAATTCCACCAAACGTGAGTTCACACGGCTTTGCAGCAAAAACTGGGTGTACTGATCGATGCTGTCGTGGTCCATGCCGCCGCCAGCGTGGCGACCTGTTTGATAGCGCAGATAGAGTTGATAGTGGTCTTCTTGATAGGCCAAATTGGCAATGCGTGCCACCAAATTTTGGTGCTGTTTATAGGCTCTGCGTTGGCTTCGATTGGGTTTGAAGTCGTTGATCGGGATGCGCAAAGGAAGGCAGGCGCGGCAACCATCACAATAAGGCCGATAAGTGAATAAGCCGCTGCGGCGAAACCCCCTGGCGACCAGCTCGGAGTAAATATCGTTGTGGATCAGGTGGCTGGGGGTGGCCACCTGGGAGCGCGCTTGGAGTTGCGGCAAGTAGCTGCAAGGGTAGGGGGCAGTTGCATAAAACTGCAAGGTTTGAAGCGGTAAATCCTTGAGGTGGGTCACGGCAGTGGCTGGGGAATTGACAGGATGTGATTCCAGTATACGGGTAAGAAAAACCATCGGGGAGGGGGCATGGGCGTCAACGCCTTCAACTCCTCCAAAAAAAGCTGCCTGTCAATGGGGTTGGCCCCCATGAACTTCAAATGGGGCGTTTGTTGCTGGCAATCGATGAGTGGAACGCCATGCTGCCGACAAAAACAGATCAGCGCAGCAAGGGCTATTTTTGATCCGTCGCTTTGCAGCGAAAACATCGACTCTCCAAACACAGCTTTGCCAATGGCCACGCAATACAAGCCGCCCACCAAAGCGCCATTCAGCCAACATTCCACACTGTGGGCCTGGCCGAGTTGATGCAAGTCGCGATAAGCCATCATCATGTCAGGCTGTATCCATGTCCCACTTTGACCCGGTCTTTTCGACTGGGCGCAGAGCCTGACCACTTGGTCAAAATTCTGATCCATTTTGATTTCTAAGTGACCTTGGGATATCGCCTTGACCAGCGTCTTTCTCAGCGATCGATGGAGTTTGAAATCGGCAATGGCTAACACCATTCGGGGGTCGGTGCTCCACCACAAAACGGGTTGACCTTGGCCATACCAAGGAAAAATACCTTGCTGATAGGCCTCAATCAAGCGCTGTGCCGATATGTCTTGGCCAGCAGCGACCAAGCCGGGGTAATCGGAATCAAGCCCCAGTGCAGTTTCTGGCGCAGGCAATGGCTGGTTGGAGTTGATGAACGGTATGCGGGCTGAAGAGCTGGGCATCAAAGCGGCGTGTATAGAATGGGTTTCATAACCACCATCAGTCAATGACTTGAATCAATTGCAAGCCTCGTCTGCCTTCATCGGCGTCTTGAAGTGGGTGGCTGCGCAGGTGATTGTCGCTCACCACTTGGCGGCATACGGACCCCTGGCAGCACAAGGCCACGCTGCAATGCCCCAACTGTTTGGCTGGTTGACGGGGTGTGGTGCTTGGACAGTCTCGGTTTTTCTGGTGGTCTCGGGGTTTTTGACTGCCCAAGCTTTGGATGGAAAAAACATTGACTTTCGTCTCGTTCGCCATGCCTTGAACCGGCGCTATTGGCGATTGGCCCCGGTCTATGCGGTGGGATTGAGCTTATCGGTGGCGATGGCCGTTTTTTTTCATCCTTGGGTCAGTCCAGATATGCTGCCCCAGCAACTCGATGCCAGCATTTTGTTGGGTAACTTTTTCTTCTTGCAAGACATCCTCGGGCTTGAGGTGTTGTCGGCAGGCCTTTGGTACATGGCCATCGATTTGCAGTTGTTTGCTTTATTTATTTGCTTGGCATCGTTGTCGCATGGGGCATGCTGGAATGGGTTGCGCGTACCCAAAGAGGCCATATGGTCAGTGGTGGGCATGCTGTCGCTGAGCTACTTTAATTTGCGCTCTGAATGGAATGTGTGGGCCATTTACTTTGCAGGCACATATGCTTTGGGTGCATTGGCCTACAGCCCTGGTCATTTGTCCAAGGATCGCTGGGTCGTTGGCGGCATATACCTTGCCGGCGCCTTGCTGTGTGCTTGGTTTGAGCCCAGGCCCAGGTTGTTTGTGGCCATGGCCACTGCGGTGGTGCTTTTTGGCATTCAGTTTATTTCCATGGATGCCAGTTTTTGGACCCGCCTGGCCAGAAAAATGGGCGATTCTTCGTATGCTTTATTCCTGTCGCATTTTTCAATATTGATGCTGATGAGTTGTATTTATCCTGCGGCCGAGGCTTGGGATATACCGTTCGTCGGATGGTTATGGGCGACTCTCCTCGCTTGCAATGCTGTCGGTTGGTTGATTTGGCGCTATATTGATGTGCCCCTTCAACGCCATCGCCAAATGTGAAACCCCCATGTTTTTTTGGCAAAGCATGGAATCCCAGAACCTCATTGAAAAGCGCATGAACCACGGAATTTCGATCCTGTCTGAACACGCTTTGGCCAGCGAGGCGCAAGATGAATTTTTGCGGCTGCTCCAGAACTCACCGTGGGCCAGGTGGTTGGCGGTACATACCGAGTCCAGTGCGGCGGGCCATCAAGCACGCTACCAACTGAGCGCTGAAGGTTGGACCTTGCTCACTCCCGGTGACAGCACGCTCAGCATCATGGATACCCATGCCACAGGGCGATCAGACCTTGACCAAGCCTTGGCGGATGAAATTTTGTTGGGGTTGTTGAGCAGCCCATATCCTCAAAATTTCCCGAGCCATGAGGAGCTTTTGAGCCATATTCGGGTTAGAAAATTCATCGCCCAAGCGGCAAAACTCACCTCCTTGCGGTTTGACACCCGGGCTGTCGACAGGCCGATGTCGCATTGGTTGTATGACGAGGCCCTGGGCTTCACGCTCAAACCATCGCGGTCATTGATTGAGGCTTTGCGCCTGGCCACCCAACCCGCCTTTTCGGGCAGTGAATTCGCTTTTTCGTGTTACCGAGCCAGCGAATATGTGATTTTGTTGGGCATTGCGCAGGAGGCCCAAATCAGCAACCCGGCGCTTTATGAAAACTTGCAGCAGCAGTGGCAAGTCAAAGCCATAGCATCTGGGGCATTTCACGAAACCTTTTTGATCGAGCATGGCACCTTGGCTGACCCCGTACCCATGTCGCATTACATACCGGGCGACCGGGTCTGGTTTCGCAACCCAGATCCGCGCTCCAGCAATGTTTCTGGTTATGAAGGCTCCTGGGTGATTTATATGGGGGCGGGTTTGTTCAGCAATTTTTGGGACTGTTCTCGCCCTTTTTCATTGGATGAGAAATGTGTGGAGGTGTTTCACTGGCGTGATGGGGCTTATGTGGATGGTGCGGGTGTGTGGTGCATGGATGAAGCCGTGGTGGCCCAACAGGTGGCCCTGAGTTTGAGCGATCCCCTTCAGTTGACATCCATTCTGTTGGGCATGAAAAAATACCGGGAACCATCGGGTGTGTATCAAAATGGTGGCTGCATCGATGCCACACGAGAATCTCCCCGGCTTTTGCGGCCGCAAACATGTGACATTGTGTTGCGTGATATTTGATTCAAAAAGGTTGAATATGTCTCAAAGTACCTTGGTCGATGAACCCTTGTTGTTGGTGGATCAACCTCGACCTGGCATTGTGCGAATTTGCATGAATCGCCCTGGGTCCTTCAATGCGCTGTCGAGCGACATGATGCAGGCTCTACAAAGCCAACTGGACCTGATCAAAAACAACCCCGAATGTCGTGTGGTGGTCTTGACCTCTAAGGGTCGGGCATTTTCAGCAGGTCACGACCTGCGGGAAATGCGCAGCCAACCGAACCATGACTTTTATGAAAACCTGTTCTCTCAGTGCTCGCGTTTGATGCTCAGCCTACAAAGCCTGCCCCAACCCGTGGTGGCCCAGGTGGATGGAATTGCCACGGCTGCAGGGTGTCAGTTGGTGGCCATGTGTGATTTGGCGGTGGCCAGTGAGACATCGCGTTTTGCGGTGTCTGGGATTCATTACGGTTTGTTTTGCTCAACGCCCAGCGTGGGTTTGACCCGCAATGTGTCCAGAAAAAAAGCCATGGAAATGCTTCTGACGGGTGACTTTATTTCTGCGGATCAAGCGCGTGAAAGTGGCTTGATCAACCGCAGCGTA
>CAXNFO010000069.1:0-7942 GCA_964201395.1 Limnohabitans sp. | reverse complement strand
GCGCGATGTACCGCTTCCTTTTGCAGATGGCTTGATCCTCAGCTCCAACTGGACGGTCAAACACGACAGCAATGTGGATGTGGTGCAAGCGGCGTTGGTCCAAGCGGCTTTGGCGGTTGAACGCGTGATCCATGACCCAGCTCCCCAAGCCCAACTGCGTGAAGTCACGCCCCTGGGTTTGCAGTTTACCTTGGTGTATTGGATCAAAGACCCGATGATCGCCCAGCTCAGCGTGCGCTCGGAGGTGAACTTGGCCGTTTTGCAGGCCCTGCGCGACAAGGGTGTGGTGCTGGCGGTGGCCGCGCTCGATTGGCGACAACCGGCTTGAGTGCATGTAAGCCGCCGGGGGCTTGAGGCCCAAGCAGCCAACAGAGCGGTCAGACCGGCCCGGTGAGCGCGCTCAGCTGGGTTGTCGCGGCGGCCCACTGTGGGTCACTGCGCCAAGGCGGGCGGGTGAAACCAGTTTGGCGTATTTCTCCAGCACCCCACTGAGGTGCTCGGCAGGTGGCTGGGGTGCTTCGGCTTGGCGCTGGGCCCAGGTGGCTGCGTCCACCAGCACATCCAAGCGTGCGGCTTGGCCATCGATGCGGATGCGGTCACCGTCGCGCAGCCAACCGATGGGCCCACCGGCGGCGGCCTCTGGGCCCACATAGCCAATCATCATGCCGCGGGTCGCGCCTGAAAACCGGCCATCGGTGATCAGGGCCACTTTCTCGCCCATGCCTTGGCCATACACCAAGGCGGTCACGCCCAGCATCTCGCGCATGCCCGGGCCACCGCGGGGCCCTTCGTTGCGGATGACCAACACATCGCCAGCCTGGTATAGCTTGGCCGACACGGCGGCGTAGGCATCTTCTTCGTTTTCAAACACCCGTGCCGGGCCTTCAAAAACCAGTTTTTTCAAGCCCGCCACTTTGATCAAGGCGCCGTCTGGCGCCAGGTTGCCTTTGAGCACCACCACGCCGCCCGTGGCCATGATGGCTTGGGTGGTGGGGCGCACCACTTGGCCGTCAGGTGCTGGGGTGTGCGCCAATTCTTCGGCCAGCGTGCGGCCCGACAAGGTGAGGGCTTGGCCATGCAGGTGACCGCCGTCGAGCAAGGCCTTGAGCACCGACCGGGTGCCACCCACCCGGTGCAAGTCCACCGCCAAAAAACGCCCGCCCGGTTGCAAATCGGCAATCAAAGGGGTGCGCGCAAACACCTGGGCCACATCATCCAAGGTGAACGCAATCCCTGCTTCGTGCGCAATCGCCGGCAGGTGCAAGCCCGCATTGGTCGAGCCGCCAGTGGCGGCCACCACGGCTGCCGCGTTTTCCAAGGATTCGCGGGTGATGAGGTCGCGGGGCAGCGGGCCACCGGTGCGCAAAATCTCGGTCACGCGCCGACCCGCCGCACGTGCCAGGGCCAAGCGTTCGCTGTAGACAGCGGGCATCATGGCCGAACCGGGCAGGGCCATGCCCAAGGTTTCGGCCACCATGGCCATGGTGTTGGCGGTGAATTGGCCAGGGCATGAGCCCACGGTGGGCGCGCATTGGCGCTCCAACTCGCCCAGTTCGACCTCGGTCATTTGGCCGGTCATCACCGCGCCCACGCCTTCGTAAGCGGTCAAGATGGTCACGTCTTTGCCGCGCCATTGGCCGGGCAACATAGCCCCGCCGTACACAAACACACTGGGGCAGTTCAGCCGGGCCATGGCCATCAGCACGCCGGGCAAGGTTTTGTCGCAACCGGCAAAACCCACCAAGCCGTCATAAGCGTGGCCGACCATCACCGCCTCGATGGAGTCGGCCACCAGCTCGCGCGAGACCAGGCTCATGCGCATGCCTTTGTGGTTCATTGATAAACCGTCCGATACCGACACCGTGGTGAAGGGCACCGGAATGCCTTGGCCTGCGGCCACCCCCAGCCGCGCCGCATCGGCCTGCGGCCCCAAGGACATGGAGCAGGGCGTGTTCTCGCCGTGTTGGCTGACGATGCCGATCATGGGTTTGCCAAAGTCGGCTTCGTCCACGCCCACGGCGCGCAAAAAAGCCCGGTGCGGCGTGCGGTCCAGGCCCTCGATGAGTTGGGCCGAGTTCAAGCGGGTGGGTGGGGTGAATGGGGGGCGTTTGGGCTGGGTCATGGGTCAGGCTTCAGTGGTTGATGGGGTCCATGGCTGTACGCAGCATGTGGGCCAAGCGGCCTTGGTGGCGCTGTCGGTCGCTGGGCAGGCCCAATTGGGCAGCTTGATCAAAAGCCACGTCTTGGGGCCAACAGCCAAATTGATCGTGCAAGGGTGAATTCGCATCAA
The DNA here is from genome assembly GCA_964201395.1 of Limnohabitans sp. Taxonomy (GTDB): domain Bacteria; phylum Pseudomonadota; class Gammaproteobacteria; order Burkholderiales; family Burkholderiaceae_C; genus Limnohabitans. Next base: position 5,652 of record CAXNFO010000069.1, on the reverse strand, counting down.
AGCGCAATCGCTGGGGTGCTGCGGCGTCGATGTCGCCCAAAGCCTGTAGCAAGTCAGTCATGGTGACCGGCCACGTGGGGGCGGTGAGGGCGCGTTCACCGGCGGGGAGTGCGTGCGCCCAATGCGCCTCGCTGGTGAGCGCGGCATGCCACAACTGGTCAACCGCCACATCCAAACTGGTCAACCAGGTGCAAGCGTCGGGGCCCACGGGGCAGGTGTAATCGTGCCCTGTCAGGGGTTGGCGGATCATGTCGCTGTTGAACCCGGATAAGGCCCCATTGGGCTGGGGTGGACGCACCACCACGCCCGACAAGCGAATGGCGCGGCCATCGATCTCACCCCGGCGCGAAGCGTCGGCGATGGCGATTTCCATCATGCGCTTGTGCGCGCCATAGCTGAGACTGGGGCGGATGGGCTGGTCATCGCGCATGCGCAGTGGCAGGGGCGTGCCATAAACGGCGATGGAGCTGCTCAGCACCACTCGGGCTCTGATGCCGGTGGTGCTGTGTTGCAAACGGCAGCGCTCGAGCATTTCCAACGGGGCCATCAAATTAACCCTGCGGCCCAGCAGCGGATCGGCCTCGGCGCGGCCACTGACGATGGCCGCCAAATGGATCACCAAATCAACGGGTTTGTCCATCAGTCGGTCCCACAGCTGGGGGTCGGCCACATCGCCACACACCCAGCGCGCATGGGCCGGGCTGGTTTGGCTTGGCGCCAGATCGGTGAGCAGCACATCACAGGTGCCACTGGCGGCCGCCAGATGCTTGGCCACCAGGGCTTGTCCCAAAAACCCCGCGGCACCGGTGACCAGCACACGCCGTGGCGGCCACATGGTGCTGGCGTGCTCGGTCTTCATGGGCGGCAGTAGGGACGAGATGGCATGGGCCTATCTTATCGGCGCATCTTCATGGGGTTTGACGCTGGCTCCGCGCACACTGATTGGGCACCCATGAAAGATGCGCTGGTGAAACGGGTTTGTTAACCAACCGTGCGGTCGGGTTTTCACTGGGCTTGGGGGGCTGTGGGGCTGTCTATACTGATCAGTCTGTTGTAAAACTTGATCTTTTTCGCCAATCCCCCCTTTTTTATTGGAGTTGAACCATGAAGTTCTCCGCATTCAAATTTGCCCTGACCGCAACCGTGCTGGGTGTCTTGTCCGTGGGTGGCGTTTCGGCGCAAACCACCTTGACCATGTCCAGCTGGGTCGGACCGACCCACCCCTTGACCCGCGATGTGCTGGGTGGTTGGGCTGCAGCGGTTGAAAAGGCCACCAACGGCCGCGTCAAAATGCAAATGCTGCCCAAGGCACCCATGGCTGCAGCCGGCACCTTTGACGGCGTGCGCGACGGTTTGGTGGATGTGTCTTATGTCACTGCCAGCTACACGCCAGCGCGCCATCCTCTGCCATTGCTCGCCGAGTTGCCAGGTTCTGGTGGATCAGCAGAAGTCAATTCGGTGGCCTACAACCGCATCCACTGGAAGTATTTGCAGCAAGCCAACGAGTACAAAGGCGTGAAGTTGCTGGGCGTTTTCACCCACGGTCCAGGGCAAATGTTCTCGGTCAAAAAGCCGGTCACTTCGGTCGCCGATTTGGCTGGTATGAAGGTGCGCAGCGGTGGTGGCATTTCTGAAGCATCGGCCAAGGCCCTGGGTGCTTCGCCCTTGGTCAAGCCCGCACCTGAGTCCTACGAATTGCTGTCTTCTGGCGTGGCCGATGCCACCTTCTTTCCCTCTGAGTCGATCAGGTCTTTTAACCTGGACAAAGTGGTCAAGCACGCCACCTACTTCCCCGGTGGTTTTTACTCTTCGTCATTTGGCTTTTTCATGAATGAAGACAAGTGGAACAAGCTATCCAAGCAAGACCAAGACGCCATCACCTCGGTGTCGGGTGAGGCCTTGGCCCGCTTGGCCGGCAAGGCTTGGGACGCAGCCGACAAGGTGGGCATTGAAGCCTTGAAAGCGGCGGGCGTGACGATGGTCGATGCCAACCCTGCTTTTGTGGCCGATGTGCGCAAGCGCACCGAGCCTTTGATCAGCGATTGGGTCAAAGCGGCCAATGCCAAGGGCATTGACGGCGCCAAGGTGTACGCCGAGTTCCATGAAGAGCTCAAAAAGGTGGCCGCTGGCCGTTGAAATTGAGCAACTTGGGGCTTGATCCGCGCGAGCTTTTAACGCATTGCGCTTGGATACTGTCGGATGAGGATCACGAGTCGGGCTTGGCCGGGCAGTTGACTGCCCGCGGACCGCGCGACAACTGCTACTGGACCTTGCCCCTGGGTTTGGCCTTTGGCGAGGCCACACCCGGGTCGTGGCTTTTGATCGACAACGACTTGAATGTTCTTGAAGGGCAGGGGGCTCACGGCATCCGTGAGCCCAACCCCGCCACCCGCTTTCACCTGTGGGTGTACCGCAGCCGGCCCGATGTGAATGCCATCGTGCACACCCACCCGCCAGCGGCGTCTGCACTGGCTGCCGCCAAAGTGCCCGTGTTGGTCGCCCACATGGACGCCACCCCCTTGTTTGAAGACATGGTTTTTTTGCCGGAGTGGCCGGGCTTGCCCACGGCCGATCGCGAGGGCGAACTCATCAGCGCAAGCCTTGGACAAGCCCATGCCTTGCTCTTGGCCCACCACGGTTTGCTCACCGCGGGGCGCAGTGTGCAAGAGGCTTGTTTTTTGGCCGTGTTCATGGAGCGCATGGCGCGCTTACAAATCAATGCGGCGGCGGTGGGCGGGGTGGTGCCCGTGGATGCGGAGCAAGCCCGGCGCGCCCGGGACTTTTTGCGCACCGACCGCATCATGAACATCACTTTTGATGCCTGGGTGCGCAAAGCACGACAATCGCGCGCAGGAGAAAAGTGATGACAGGCGTGACCAAAACCTTAGAAAAACTATTGGGTGTGATTTCTGCGGCGGTGCTGTTTTTGATGATGATCATCACCACCGTGGATGTGTTTGGCCGTTATGTGCTCAACAAACCCTTGCCCGGCGGTTTTGAGATGACTGAGATGGCCTTGGCCGTGTTGATTTATGCCGCGCTGCCGCTGGTGTCCATCCGCCGCGAGCACATTGTCATTGACACCTTGGACACTTTGATGAGCCCGGCGGTCAAAGCCTTTTTCAACAAGCTGTCAGACGTCATTTGTTGCCTGACCTTGTCGGGCATTGGCTATTTGATTTTTCGCCGCGCAATGCGTGTGGCCGAATATGGCGACACCACCAATGTCCTCAAACTGCCCCTGGCCCCAGTGGCATACACGATGGGCGTGATGATCAGCATTGCGGCCTTGACCCATTTGGTGCTGATTTTCATTCCCCACCGCGAGCATGGCTCGCTGGGCCCGACCACCACCTGATACCGCTGCCCAAGAGAAACCATGACTGAAGCCATTTTGGGCCTGTTGGCCATGTTGTCTCTGTCCCTGATTCGGGTGCCGATTGCCATCTCCATGGGCTTGGTGGGTTTTTTGGGGCTGTGGTGGATGAAGGGCGTGTTGCCGTCCATGGCATCGGCCACTTCCACGGTTTATGAGTCGGGCTTTCAGTACACCTTGTCGGTCGTGCCTTTGTTCATTCTCATGGGCAACTTCGTCACCCGTGCGGGCATGTCCAAAGAGTTGTACCGCCTGGCCTACACCTTGGTGGGCCACTTTCGGGGTGGTTTGGCCATGGCCAGCGTCATGGCCTGTGCGGGTTTTGGGGCCATTTGCGGCTCATCCATTGCCACGGCAGCCACCATGACCAAGGTGGCTTATCCCTCGATGCGCGAGCATGGCTACTCTGATGAGTTGGCCGCTGGCACCATTGCCGCTGGGGGCACCTTGGGCATCTTGATCCCCCCTTCGACCATCTTGGTGATTTATGGCTTGGTCACCGAGACCAACATCGGCAAACTGTTTGCAGCTGGCTTTTTGCCTGGATTGATGGCCGTGGTGCTGATGTGCGCAACCATTTCTTTCATCACCTGGCGCCACCCGAGTTGGGGCCCCCGTGCTGAACATTCCAGCTGGGTTGAAAGATGGGTGGCGTTCAAGGATGTGTGGGCTGTGGCCTTGTTGTTCTTTATCGTGATGGGCGGCATCTATGGGGGCGTCTTCACGGCGACAGAGGGTGCTGGTATTGGCGCTTTTGGCGCTTTTTGCATTGCCTTGGCCCGCAAAGCCCTGACCTGGCGTGTGACCCTGGAGATATTGATCGACAGCTCCCGCACCACCGGCATGTTATTCATGATCTTGGTCGGGGCCTTGATCTTTGGTAACTTCATCAACTTCACCTCCATGCCCAACGACCTCAAGGCGTTTGTGATGTCTTACCAAATCAGTCCCATCAGCGTGATGGTGGCGATTTGCGTGATCTACATTTTGCTCGGCACCGCCATGGAAGAGTTGTCCATGATTTTGTTGACCATCCCGGTGTTTTTCCCCCTGGTGGTCAGCCTGGGCTTTGACCCGGTGTGGTTTGGCATCATCATTGTGTTGGTGGTGATGATTGGCTTGATCAGCCCACCCGTGGGCATGAACATGTTTGTGGTGAAAAGCCTGTTGCCGCACCTGGACACCTCGACCATCTTCCGAGGCGTCATGCCTTTCGTTTACACCTTGGTGGCTGTTTTGGCCTTGTTGGTGGCTTTTCCGCCCATCATTTTGATCGTTCCTCAACTGCTCAAGATGTGAGGCGCCCTGCGTTGGGGCGAAAAAGCACGACCGTGCTAAAAGTGAGTGTTTTGCTCTTACAATCTCGTGTTTTCCCTGGGCACTGTCCCACCGTTCAACACCCGCAAGTGGGTTGATGTTTCATCTTTTTGGAGTTGTTTATGAAGGTCTTGGTGCCCGTCAAGCGCGTGGTCGATTACAACGTCAAGGTGCGGGTCAAGTCCGACCAAACTGGCGTGGACATTGCCAACGTCAAAATGAGCATGAACCCATTTGACGAAATCGCGGTGGAAGAGGCCGTGCGTTTGAAAGAAAAGGGCTTTGCCACCGAGATCATCGCCATCTCTTGTGGAGTGGCCCAATGCCAAGAAACCTTGCGCACCGCCATGGCCATAGGCGCAGACCGCGCCATCTTGGTCGAAACGGCTGAAGAGCTGCAGCCCTTGGCGGTGGCCAAGTTGCTGAAAGCCTTGGCCGACAAAGAGCAACCGGGCCTGATCATTTTGGGCAAGCAAGCCATCGATGACGACTGCAACCAAACCGGTCAAATGCTGGCGGCCCTGACCGATTGGCCCCAAGCCACCTTTGCCTCCAAAGTCGAAGTGGTCGATGGCCGCGTGCAAGTCACGCGTGAAGTCGACGGTGGCTTAGAGACGCTGTCGCTGCAAATGCCAGCGGTCATCACCACCGACTTGCGCTTGAACGAGCCGCGTTATGTCACCTTGCCCAACATCATGAAGGCCAAGAAAAAGCAGCTCGATGTGTTCAAGCCCGAAGACCTCGGCGTGGATGTGGCGCCCCGCATCAAGACCCTGAAGGTCTGCGAACCACCCAAGCGCAGCGCAGGCATCAAAGTGGCCGATGTGGCCGCTTTGGTTGACAAACTCAAAAACGAAGCAAAGGTGATCTGACATGCGCGCACTCGTCATCGCTGACCACGACCATCAGTCCATCAAGGGCTCCACCCTCAACACCGTGACCGCCGCTTTGGCCTGTGC
>CAXNFO010000068.1:0-7949 GCA_964201395.1 Limnohabitans sp. | reverse complement strand
ATTGCTACTTCGCTGTGTAGCAAGTCGTGTAACTGTAACTTCAAATAGCACCTAAACGCAAGTGTTTTTTGCGTTTGTGTGATTTTTGTGTAACTTTAAGCCCTTATAAATCAAGCACTTAGGCTCAATTACTACTCCCACTCAATGGTGGCCGGCGGTTTGCTGCTCACATCATAGGTGACGCGATTGATGCCACGCACTTCGTTGATGATTCGACTCGACACCTTTTTCAACAAGGCATAGGGCAATTCCGCCCAATCGGCGGTCATGAAGTCGCTGGTTTGCACGGCGCGCAAGGCCACCACGTACTCATAGGTGCGCCCATCGCCCATCACACCCACACTTTTCACCGGCAAAAACACGGTGAAAGCTTGGCTGGTCAGGTCATACCAACTTTTGCCGCTGTCGTCTTTAAAGTGATGCAGCTCTTCGATGAAGATGGCGTCGGCGCGGCGCAGCAGGTCGGCGTATTCTTTTTTCACCTCACCCAAAATGCGCACGCCCAGGCCCGGGCCGGGGAAGGGGTGGCGATAGACCATCGATGGCGGCAGGCCCAGGGCCACGCCCAACTCGCGCACCTCGTCTTTGAATAAGTCGCGCAAAGGCTCCAACAGTTTCAAGCCCAGTTGTTCGGGCAGGCCGCCCACGTTGTGGTGGCTTTTGATGGTGACGGCTTTTTTGCTTTTGGCCCCACCACTTTCAATCACATCGGGGTAAATCGTGCCCTGGGCCAAGAAGGTCGCGCCTTTGTGACCGCCCTGCCCGGCTTTGAGCTTGGCGGCCTCGGCCTTGAACACATCGACAAACAAGCCGCCGATGATTTTGCGTTTGGCCTCGGGGTCAGTGACGCCGGCCAACTTGCCCAGGAACAAATCGGCTGCGTCAACGCGGATCACTTTGGCGTGGAGTTTGCCGACAAACATCTCCATCACCGCGTCGCCTTCGTTCAGGCGCAGCAGGCCGTGGTCGACAAACACGCAGGTGAGTTGATCGCCGATGGCGCGGTGAATGAGTGCGGCCGCCACCGATGAATCCACACCGCCCGACAAACCCAAAATAACCTCTTCATCGCCCACTTGGGTGCGAATTTTGGCAACGGCTTCTTCGATGTAATCGCCCATGATCCAGTCTTGGCGAGCTTTGCAAATGTCGAGCACAAAGCGGTTGAGCAGCGCCTGCCCCTGCAGGGTGTGGGTGACCTCGGGGTGGAACTGCACGGCGTAGAACTTGCGTGCTTCGTCGGCCATGCCAGCAATGGGGCAGCTGGGCGTGGAGGCCATGAGCTTGAAGCCTTCGGGCATTTGGGTGACCTTGTCGCCGTGGCTCATCCAGACCTTGAGCATGCCGTGGCCTTCGGGCGTGGCGAAGTCTTCGATGCCCTTGAGCAATTCGGTGTGGCCATGGGCGCGGACTTCGGCGTAACCAAACTCGCGATGCGTCGATGCTTCCACTTGGCCACCTAACTGGACGGTCATCGTGAACATGCCGTAGCAAATGCCCAGCACGGGAATCCCCAGCTCGTAAACGGCAGTAGGCGCACGCAAGTCGTCCTCTTCGTAAGTGCTGGCATGTGAGCCCGACAAAATCACGCCCTTCAAGTTGCCGTCTTTGGCGTATTCACGCACCCAGTCGCTGCTCACATCGCAAGGATGGACTTCGCAAAACACATGGGCTTCACGCACACGGCGGGCAATCAGTTGGGTGACTTGCGAGCCGAAGTCGAGGATCAGGATTTTTTGGTGCAGCATGAATAAAAGATCAATTGAACTGTTGGCCATCGGCAGCAAGCATCGCTTGCACACTATCGATGAGTGGAGGCAGGTGATTCTTGACGACCGATAAAACGGTCATGGAATCGATATCACCCAAATAGTTATGAACCAGGATATTTCGAAAACCACTCACTTCACGCCAAGGCACGTTTGGAAACGCAGACTTGAGCGGGTCTGGCAACATTTGCGTGGCCTCAGAAAGCGTTTGCAAATTTCGCAGCATTGCATCGTATAGAACTTCATCTTGGGTGATGTCGCCACGCGCTTGGATGCGTTCAATTTTGGCAGCCACATCCAATATGTGCAGGGCGTAAATTTGCCACGATTTGCTCACAATGGGACAGCCTCCGCCAAAATTTTCTGGCGCACATGGGCGTTCAATTCGTGCTCAGGGATCAGCTCTACCTTGCGATTCAAAATGTCAGCCAGCTTTTGCGTCAACGGCATCCGCTGGGTGATGAGGTCATAGCCTTTGGGGAATTCCACCAAAAAATCCACATCGCTTTGCGCAGTTTCTTCACCGCGTGCCACAGAACCAAAAACGCGCAAGCGACTGGCACCGAATTGCTCAGCGATGCCATTCAAAAGGACGTTCATTTGTCGGAGTTGGTCAAGCAGCATGGGACATTGGTTCCAAGGGAGATCATTTCAACGCATCAAAGTCAAAAAGATGCCTCAGTCAGCCCGGTAATTGGGCGCCTCTTTGGTGATTTGCACATCGTGGACATGGCTTTCGCGCATACCGGCAACGGTGATTTGCACAAATTCGGCCTGGGTTTTCATCGCCTCGATGGTTGGGCAACCACAGTAGCCCATGGCGGCACGCAAACCGCCGGCCATTTGGTAGACGATGTTGACCATCGAGCCTTTGTAAGGCACCCGGCCTTCAATGCCCTCCGGGACCAACTTATCGGCATTGGGATTGCCGGTCGAAGACTCTTGGAAATACCGGTCGGCACTGCCTTGTTGCATGGCGCCAATGCTGCCCATGCCGCGGTAACTTTTGTAACTGCGGCCTTGGTACAGCACGATTTCGCCCGGCGCCTCTTCGGTGCCGGCAAACATGCCCCCCATCATCACGGTGGAGGCCCCGGCGGCAATGGCCTTGGCGATATCGCCGCTGTAGCGAATGCCGCCATCGGCAATCAAAGGGATACCCGTGCCCAGCAGCGCTTTGGCCACGCCGTCAATGGCGGTGATTTGGGGCACGCCCACGCCGGCAACGATGCGGGTGGTGCAAATCGAACCCGGCCCAATGCCCACCTTGACCGCGTCTGCACCCGCCTCAGCCAAGGCCAAGGCAGCGGCGCCGGTGGCAATGTTGCCGCCCACCACATCTATTTGGGGGTAGTTCTGCTTGACCCAGCGCACCCGTTCGATCACGCCCTTGCTGTGGCCATGCGCGGTGTCGACCACGATCACATCCACGCCGGCGTTGACCAAAGCCTCCACCCGCTCTTCGGTGCCCTCACCCACGCCCACGGCCGCGCCCACGCGCAAGCGCCCTGCTGAATCGCGGGCGGCGTTGGGGAAACTGGTTTGTTTGGTGATGTCTTTGACGGTGATGAGGCCTTTGAGCTCAAAAGAATCGCTCACCACCAACAAGCGCTCGAGTTTGTGCTTGTTGAGCAAGGCTTTGGCTTCTTGCGGGGTGACCCCTTCGGGCACGGTGATCAGCTTGTCCAGCGGGGTCATGATCTCGCGCACCTGCACGTCGTAGCGCTGCTCAAAGCGCAAATCACGGCCTGTGACGATGCCCACCACTTGCTTGCCTTGACACACCGGAAAGCCAGAAATGCCCATTTGCTCGGACATGGCCATGACCTGTCTGACCGTGTGCTCAGGGGTGATGACCACCGGGTCGCGCAGCACTCCACTTTCGTAGCGTTTCACTTTGGCCACTTCAGCGGCTTGTTGTTGGGGGGTGAGGTTTTTGTGAACGATGCCGATGCCCCCCTCTTGGGCGATGGCAATCGCCAGTCGGGCCTCGGTCACCGTGTCCATGGCCGCAGATACCAGTGGCAAATTCAGTTGGATGCGACGTGAAAAGGGTGTGGACAGCGTGGTGTCCTTGGGCAGGACTTCTGAGAAAGCGGGCACCAGCAACACATCGTCGAAGGTGAGCGCATTGCCTAAGAGGCGCATGGTTGAGCTCCAAAAAGCAAATTGTACCGACCCGCTCGGCGATGGCTGTATACCGTTGTCAGACTCGCTGTGGCGCCCTAATACCCTGGCTTGGCGCCTGGGCGGCGGCGTGCAAACAACCCCGCAGCGCGGGTACCTTGCTTGACGAATCGCTGGCGGCGCGCCTCTTTGGGATCGACTTGGAGGGGGCGCAAGGCCTCGAGTCGGTCGCCGTGGCGCAACACCTGGTCGGGCGTGGCACGCCGGCCCCAAATGGAAGCGTTCGGGAACTCTGGCGGCCCATCCGCTGGGGTGACAAACCATGCGCTGGCCCCCCAAGCATCGCGAACCCGGCTGCCCTGCGGCAAATGAAGCACCACTTCGTGCACCACCCGCGAGGCGGGCGAATACACCAAGGTGACCTCAATCGTGGGCATAGACCTGTTCAGCGCGTTTGACAAAGGCATCGACCAAGGTGGCGGCAATGCGGTCAAACAAGGGCCCAATGAGCACGGCAAACATGCTGTCAAAGCTGTAATTGAGCTTCAGGTCCACCCGGCAAGCCCGCTCCTGGCCCATGGGCTCAAACAACCAAACGCCGTCCAATTGTTTGAAGGGGCCATCGATCAATTGCACCCGCACCTCGCGCCCTGGGGTGTGGACATTGCGGGTGGTGAAGCTTTTGTGCAGGCCTCCGAGAGCCATGCCAATTTCAGCGGTCACACCGTCCTCGTGGGGTATGACCACCCTGGCCCGGTCACACCAAGGCAAGAACTGGGGGTAACTGGGCACATCGGTGACCAGGTCGAACATTTCTTGTGCGCTGAACCAAATCAAAACCGACTTGTGGATGGTTTTCATAGAATGGGTGTTTGCACAGCGGCGTTCATGGCGTGATTGTAAGTACCCTGAACGCCCCCATTTAGCCCTCCATGTCCACCAAAGCCCCCAGCACTGCCCGCATCGCCGACAACAAAAAAGCCATCTTTAATTACTTCATTGAGGAGCGTTTTGAAGCCGGCATGGTGCTCGAGGGCTGGGAGGTGAAGTCGGTGCGCGAGGGCAAGGTGCAACTCACCGATGGCTATGTGGTGATTCGCAATGGCGAATTGTTTGTCATCGGCTGCCACATCAACCCCTTGAACACCGCTTCCACCCATGTGCGGCCCGATTCGGTCAGGACCAAAAAACTGCTGCTGCAAAAAGACGAAATTCGGCGCCTGATCGGCAAGGTCGAGCAAAAGGGCTACACCTTGGTGCCGCTCAATTTGCATTGGAAGAACGGCAAGATCAAGTGCGAAATTGCCTTGGCCAAGGGCAAGGCCGACCACGACAAGCGCGACACCATCAAAGACCGCGAGGGCAAGCGCGAAGTCGAGCGCGCCATGAAGCAGCGCGTTCGCTAGATCAAACTTTGGCTTTGCGCGGGCCCTTCACACCGGGGCGTGGGGGCAAACCCGTGTGCTGGGTGAGCAATTGGCCCGGGGCATCGGGCCTGGGCGTGCTGTTTTTGCGCCGGGCGCTCACATAAGCCCCTTGGGTTTGCGGTTGAAAGCTGGGGATGAGGTGATGCTTGCCGTTGCCGATCAAATCACTGCGCCCCATGGTCTTGAGCGCCTCACGCAACAAGGGCCAATTGTTGGCATCGTGGTAACGCAAAAAGGCTTTGTGCAGCCGCCGGCGCTTGTCGCCGCGCACGATGTCCACACCCTCGCTGTCGCGCCCGATTTTGCGCAAGGGGTTCTTGCCGCTGTGGTACATGGCCGTGGCCGTGGCCATGGGGCTGGGGTAAAAAGTTTGCACCTGATCGGCTCGGAAACCATTTTTTTTCAGCCACATGGCCAAGTGCATCATGTCTTCGTCGCTGGTGCCGGGGTGGGCGGCAATGAAATAGGGGATCAGGTACTGCTTTTTGCCCGCCTCAGCGCTGTATTGGTCAAACAACTGCTTGAAGCGGTCGTAGCTGCCGATGCCCGGTTTCATCATCTTCGACAAAGGCCCCGTCTGCGTGTGCTCGGGGGCGATCTTCAAATAACCGCCCACATGGTGGGTGGCCAACTCGCGGATGTATTCGGGCGACTCGATGGCCAGGTCGTAGCGCAGCCCTGAACCGATCAGGATTTTCTTCACCCCCTTGATCGCCCGGGCCTTGCGGTACATCTGGATCAGGGGTTGGTGGCTGGTGTTGAGATTGGAGCAAATGCCCGGATAAACACAACTGGGCTTGCGACAGGCGGCCTCAATTTCGGGTGACTTGCAGCCAATGCGATACATATTGGCGGTGGGGCCACCCAGGTCAGAGATGACGCCGGTGAAACCCGTGACCTTGTCGCGGATGTCTTGTATCTCTTGCAGCACCGATGCCTCGCTGCGGCTTTGGATGATGCGCCCTTCGTGTTCGGTGATGGAGCAAAAGGTACACCCCCCAAAGCAACCGCGCATGATGTTGACGCTGAAGCGGATCATCTCCCACGCAGGAATTTTGGTCGGGCCATCATGGCGGCCGTTTTCGTCTTCATACACCGGATGTGGCGAGCGGGCATAAGGCAGACCAAACACCAAATCCATTTCGACCGTGGTCAAGGGGATGGGCGGCGGGGTGATCCACACATCGCGCGCCGTGGCACCTTCGCCGTGGGCTTGCACCAAAGCGCGGGCGTTGCCGGGGTTGGTTTCCAGGTGCAAAACCCGATTCGCATGGGCATACAACACGGGGTCGCTGCGCACTTGTTCATAAGCGGGCAAGCGGATCACGGTGCGCTCACGGGGTGACACCTTGGCCTTGGTTTTGCCCAGCCAGCCTATCGGCACCATCATGGGCACGCCTGGTTCGGCCTTGGGCGCTTGCGATGTGGCGGGTGCGGCGCCCTGGGAGGACGCCTCGCAGCTTTGCCCTTGGGCCGAGGCTTGCTCGCTGACCATCAGGTAGGGATTGAGGTGGGACTCCACCGGCCCTGGCCGATCCACCTCGGTGGAGTTGATTTCGGTCCAATCCAAGGGCGTGGTGCGGCACACATAGGCTGTGCCGCGCACATCTGTGATGTTTTGCACCGGCTCTTTGGCGGCCAAACGGTGCGCCACTTCCACAATGGCGCGTTCTGCGTTGCCGTACAGCAGCAAATCGCACTTGGCATCGATCACGATGGAGCGGCGCACTTTGTCTTGCCAATAGTCGTAATGGGCAATGCGCCTGAGTGAGCCTTCGATGCCACCCATGATGATGGGCACGTCTTTGAAGGCCTCACGGCAGCGCTGGCTGTACACAATGGCGGCTCGGTCTGGGCGCTTGCCAGCCACATCGCCTGGTGTGTAAGCGTCATCGCTGCGGATTTTTCGATCGGCCGTGTAGCGGTTGATCATGGAATCCATGTTGCCAGCGGTGACCCCAAAAAACAAATTGGGGCGGCCCAATGCGGCAAAAGGTTCGGCGCTTTGCCAATCGGGTTGGGCGATGATGCCGACGCGAAAGCCTTGGTTTTCCAGCATGCGGCCAATCACCGCCATGCCAAAACTGGGGTGGTCGACATAAGCGTCCCCCGTGACCAAAACCACATCGCAACTGTCCCAGCCCAATTCGGCCATTTCGGCACGGCTCATGGGCAAGAAGGGTGCGGTGCCAAAACGCGCAGCCCAATGCTTTTTATAACTGCTCAGGGCTTTGGCGGGGCGGCTGAATTCGGAGACATCCACTGAAAAAGAGCCTTATCAAACAACGCGCCAGTGTAAGCCTTGCGCCTTCCCGTGAGCATCATGCATGCCCAATGGCGCATATATCGTGGGGGGAAGCCCTGCACGCACTGGCGGCTGTCACCCACGTTCGATCCCGACTTGGAGCGAGACGCAGAGTGCCTATACTGCCCAGCGCCTGATCGAGCGGCCATGGGCCAGCACTCAGGCTTAGTACTTCTTTAGACCCCCACCCTTCTCATCACCATGAACAACCTCACCGCCCAAAGGCTGACCGGCAAGGTCAGCGTCATCACCGGTGCCGCCCAAGGCATTGGCCTGGCCACCGCCCTCGAATTTGCCCAAGAAGGTGCGACCGTGGTGGTC
>CAXNFO010000067.1:0-8075 GCA_964201395.1 Limnohabitans sp. | reverse complement strand
GGCATTTTGAATGGCAAAAACATCGTGCTGGGCTTGAGCGGGGGCATTGCCTGCTACAAGGCCGCTGAGCTGTGCCGCGCCTTGGTCAAGGCCGGTGCCAGCGTGCAGGTGGTGATGACCGAGGCGGCCTCGGCCTTCATCACACCGGTCACCATGCAGGCTTTGTCTGGGCAGGCGGTGTACATGTCCCAATGGGATGCCCGCCAAGACAACAACATGGCCCACATCAACCTCACCCGAGCGGCCGACGCCATCTTGGTGGCCCCGGCGAGTGCGGATTTCATGGCCAAACTGCTGCATGGGCGCGCCGACGACCTGCTCAGCCTGGCTTGCCTGGCCCGGCCCATTGAGCGCGTGCCTTTGTTGTTGGCCCCGGCCATGAACCGCGAAATGTGGGCGCACCCAGCCACCCAGCGCAATGTGGCGCAGTTGCGCGCCGATGGTTGCACTGTGCTGGGCGTGGGCCAGGGGGACCAAGCCTGTGGCGAGGTGGGCGACGGGCGCATGCTCGAAGCCGATGAATTGCGCCACAGCTTGGAAGCTTTTTTTGCGCCCAAGGTGTTGCAAGGTCGGCGGGTGCTGGTCAATGCCGGCCCCACCTATGAAGCCATTGACCCGGTGCGCGGCATCACCAACCGCTCCAGCGGCAAGATGGGCTTTGCCATTGCCCGTGCGGCGGCCGATGCCGGTGCATTGGTGACCTTGGTGGCTGGGCCCGTGGCCTTGCCCACCCCCCATGGCGTACAGCGCATCGATGTGCTCAGCGCCGAACAAATGCATGCGGCGGTGCTGGCGCAGTCAGCGCAGGCCGATGTGTTTGTGGCGGCTGCGGCCGTGGCCGATTGGCGGGTGGACCAGGCGGCTGGGCAAAAAATCAAAAAAGAGGCGGGGGCCGCGCCACCGGCTTTGCGCTTTTTGGAAAACCCCGACATCTTGGCCGCTGTGGCCGCCAGTGAACGGGCGCTCAGTGGGCGTTTGTTTTGCGTGGGCTTTGCCGCTGAAAGTGAAAACCTGCTGGCCCACGCCCAAGCCAAACGGGTGCGCAAAAACGTGCCTTTGTTGGTGGGCAACATTGGCCCTGACACCTTTGGCCAAGACGACAACGCTTTGCTGCTGGTGGATGAGCACGGACACCGAGAACTCGCGCGCGCCAGCAAGGCCGATTTGGCGCGCGAATTGATCCACGACCTGGCCCACCGATTGGCCCCGAAAACCCCATGAAAATTGACGTGAAAATTTTGGATCCGCGCTTGGCGGATCAAATGCCCGAATACGCCACCCCGGGCAGCGCGGGCTTGGATTTGCGCGCTTGCATCGACGCACCCCTGGAGCTGGCGCCCAATGCGTGGCAGCTGGTGTCTACGGGTTTGGCCATTCACCTCGCTGACCCAGCCTATGCGGCCATGATCTTGCCGCGCTCGGGTTTGGGCCACAAGCACGGCATCGTGTTGGGCAATTTGGTGGGCTTGATCGACAGCGACTACCAAGGCCCCTTGATGGTGAGCGCCTGGAACCGCAGCCCCACCGCATACACCTTGGCCCCCATGGAGCGCTTGGCCCAGCTGGTCATCGTGCCGGTGGTGCAGGCCAGTTTTCGGGTGGTGCAAGACTTTGACCAAGCCACCCAGCGCGGTGCGGGCGGCTACGGATCAACTGGCACGGCCTGATTTCAGTGCAAGTTCGCGCCGCCAGGCGCTTGGGGCACGATTTTGAAAAAGCCGGTGCCGGCGCTGCCGCGCCCAACCTCATCCACGCTGGCTTCGCGCACGTCGGCGACACGAATGTCGATGTACAGAGATAAACCCGCCAGCGGGTGATTGCCATCGAGCACCACGTGATCGGGATACAGGTCGGTGACGGTGTAAAAAATATCGCTGGGCGCGTCGGGGTTGCAGCCCACCGGCAGGGCTTGGCCTTCGATGGTCATGCCGACTTCCAACTCGGGTGGGAACAAGGCGCGTGACTCCAAAAACACCAGCGCTTCATTGAACAGGCCAAAAGCGTCCTCGGGTTCGAGGTGAAGTTTGAGTTTGTCGCCTGCACCCAGGCCGAGCATGGATTGTTCGATTTTGGCGAGCAAATCTTCGCCGCCAACCATGAACTCGACCGGATCGGTCAATTCGTCCAGGACTTCGCCCAAAGAGTCTTTCAAAGTCCAGGTCAACGCGACCACGCAAGGGGATGTGATTTTCATGCGCGAATTGTCGCAGTTTGCACCTGCACCTATCATGGCCTCATGCAAACGCAACAACCTTTGGCCATGCTCGGCGGCCTGACAGCGAGCGACTTCATGCAACGGTATTGGCAAAAAAAGCCCTTGCTGGTGCGCCAAGCCTTTCCCCATTTCAAGCCCTTGCTCTCGCGCAAGCAGTTGTTTGACTTGGCGGCCAGCCCCGAAGTCGGGTCTCGATTGGTGCAAGGCCGGGGGCGAGATTGGCAGATGCGCCATGGCCCGTTCAGTGCCCGACAGCGTCCACCGTTTGCCCAAGCGCACTGGACCTTGCTGGTGCAAGGCGTGGATTTGCACAGCCATGACGCCGCGCAGTGGCTGCAAAATTTCCGCTTTGTGCCCGACGCCCGCCTGGACGATTTGATGGTCAGCTGGGCCAGCGATGGCGGTGGGGTGGGGCCGCACTTTGACAGCTACGACGTGTTTTTGATGCAAGCCCATGGTCAGCGGCGCTGGCGCTATGGCGCTCAAAAAGACTTGTCTTTGCAGCCGGGCATGCCGCTGAAAATTTTGTCCAAATTTCAACCGCGCTGGGATGTGGTGCTCAACCCCGGTGACATGCTTTATCTGCCCCCCCGCTACGCGCACGAAGGCACGGCGGTGGGCGAGTGCATGACCTATTCGGTGGGGTTTCGCGCACCGGGCATGGCTGAATTGGGGCGCGATGTGTTGCAGCGTTTGTCCGAGCAGTGCGAGGATGAATTACCGGCCCGTTTGTATGCCGACCCGCAACAAGCGGCCGTGACACATCCGGCCCAAATGCCCGCCCACTTGCAGGTGTTTGCACAAAACGCAGTGCAACAACTGATGGCCAAGCCCAGCGCCTTGCACCAGGCTTTGGGCGAGGTGTTGACCGAACCCAAAGCGCAGGTGTGGTTTGAGCCGCAGCCGCCGCCCAAGCGCATACGGGCTTGGACCTTGGATGCACGCAGCCGCATGTTGTATGACGATGGGCACATTTACCTCAATGGCGAAAGTTGGCGTGCCAGTGGTGCCGACGCCCGTTTGATGCGCGCTTTGGCCGATCAGCGCGGGCTCAATGAGGCCCAATGGCGCACAGCCAGCCCAGCGGCCAAGGCCTTGTTGCGCGAATGGGGCGAGCAAGGCTGGTGCCACCCTTTCTGAGCTTGGATGCCGTGCACCGGCTTGGGGCGCACACCACGAGGCCTGCGGTCTTGGGGCCGTGGAACCCGGGATTTACCCTATAATTAGAGGCTGAGTTGAGGAAGCTTCTGAGTCCATCGGCTCGGCCACGCCCCGGTGTGGCGTACCAACAATGCGTTTATCCAACCCCTTCAAAGGAAATCAACATGAAAAAATCTCTCCTCTTGGCCGCACTGATGGCCGCTGCTTTGGTGGCTTGTGGCAAAAAAGAAGCCCCCGCTCCTGCACCCGCACCCGCTCCCGCCGCTGCACCCGCACCTGCTGCTGACGCATCTGCTCCCGCTCCGGCTGCCGATGCTGCCGCTGCACCAGCTGCTGCACCTGCTGCACCTGCTGCCCCCGCTGGCGAAAAGAAGTAATTCTTTCAAGCCACAAAAAAAGCCACCTTCGGGTGGCTTTTTTTGTGGCTGGTCCACCCACCAGGTGGGCGGCAGCTTCACTTGAGTTCGTCGAGCAGCAGCTTGGCGATTTTTTGGCTGGCTGGTGTGGATTCGTTTTGGCCATCCATGCCCAGCACGACCGCGCGGCTGCCCCCGCTGGCTTGGGCGGTGATCGCAATGCGGTACTTCACGGGCACCGGCACTTTCTTGGCTTTGAACATGCGAGTGAAGAAGTTGCCTTCATTTTCGTTGACGGCTTCAACGTAGCGCACAAAATAGGTGCCAGTTCGGCGGTCGCGGTCTTCCACGGTGAAGCCTGTGCGATCCAAGGCCAATCCCACACGCCTCCAAGCGATGTCAAAACCTTCGTTCAAAAAGATGGAAGTTTGGCCGGCAATGTTCTCAGCTTTGGCTGAAGTGCTGGGCACATTGGCTGTGGCCACGGCTTGATTGGCTTGTTGGGTGGGCGCCCCCAGTTTGAGCATCAGCCGGCGCAGGAATTCGTTTTCCAAGCCTGGGTCGCTGGGGCGCGGTTGCCACACGGTTGAATCTTTGACCACACTGCCATACACCTCGACCATTCCACGGTGGCTGATGCGAATTTCGGTGGATTTTGGCGTCAAGGGTTCGAGCTGGGTGCGGTATTTGTCACGCTCCCCCGTGGAGTAGAGGCCGTCAAGCACTTTACCCAAGGTACGACGGATGATGTCTTGCGGCAGCTTGGCGCGGTTTTCGGCCCATTCGGTTTCGAGCAAACCCAAAACAGGGTTCTCTTGGGTGTAAGTGAAGCCGTTTTCTTTCCAGAAATCTCGCACGATGGGGTACAACTCGTCGACCGAGCGGCCCACCACCAACCAGCGGTCAGTGCCCAGACGCTCCAAGCGCACATCGCCCACGGCGTTGGAGACGCTATTGCCACGTTGTGCGTTGCGGTTGGTGTTGAACTCGTTGGCACTGACCCCCACCCCCGGCAAGGCATAGCGCGATTCGCGCCCAATTTGGCTCAAGTCTGGTGGCACATCCAGTTTGGCGCCCTTGGAGTCGCCTTGGGTTTTGTAGTCCACCTTGGAGTCGGGGATCACACTGCCGCAGCCGGCCAGCACGGCAGCAAACAACCAAGGGCTCAGTCGCCAGGAAAACAGGGCAAAACGGGTCATGGGGTGTTTCATGGGTGAGGGGTTCAGGTCAGCAGGCCGCTGGCGCGCAAGGCAGATTCCACCACCGCGTGGTTCTGGGAGGACAAGGGGGTCAAAGGCAAACGCATCGCGGGGCCGCACAGGCCCAATTTGGCCATCGCCCATTTGAGGGGAATGGGGTTGGCCTCGACAAACAAATGTTTGTGCAAGGGCAACAGTTTGAATTGGATGTCCATGGCTTTGCGGTGATCCCCGGCCAACGCAGCTGCGCAAAGCTGGTGCATCAAAGCGGGAGCCACATTGGCCGTCACGCTGATATTGCCATGTCCGCCGCACATCATCAGGGCCACGGCGGTGGGGTCGTCCCCCGAGTAAATGGCAAAGCCTTTGGGGGCTTCGCGGATCAGCCATTGGGCGCGTTCAATGTTTCCGGTGGCCTCTTTGATACCGACAATGCCGGTCACTTGGGCCAAGCGCATCACGGTGTCGTGCTGCATATCGGCCACAGTGCGGCCCGGAACGTTGTACAGCACCAAGGGCAAATCGACCGCTAGCGCGATGGCTTTGAAATGTTGGAACAAGCCTTCTTGGGTGGGCTTGTTGTAATAAGGCACGACTTGCAATTGGCAATCGGCCCCCACATCTTTGGCAAGGCGGGCCAGTTCGATGGCCTCGGCTGTCGAGTTGGCGCCGCAGCCCGCCATGATGGGAATGCGCCCCTTGGACTGCTCTACGCAGACCCGAATGATGTCCAAGTGTTCTTGCACGCTGACCGTGGGGGACTCGCCGGTGGTGCCCACTGCCACGATGCAATCGGTGCCCTGGTCCACATGCCAATCCACCAAACGGCGCAGACCTGGGTAGTCGATGGCGCCGTCGTCGAGCATGGGGGTGGCCAAAGCCACAATGCTGCCAGTGATGCTGATCATGTCCAAGTCTCGGTCAGTGAAAGGTGCTCATTCTACCGAGAGCGGGTAACGCGCCGTGCGGGTGTAGTTGGGTTCCGTTCGCACGGCCACCACCCTCTGGACAAAGCGGGCTGGGGTGTCGATAAAACCATTTTCGTAAGCCACGATGTGCATCCCCTTGCACATCTGTAGCAATTCGCCATGGCGCAGCAAAAAATCAGGCCGCGAAGGTCGACCCACGGTTTCGTTACCCTGGGCAAAGGTTTCGTGGATCAACACCCCATCGGGTGCCAAACTGGCCAAAATTGTGGGCAGCAGTGGGCGCCACAAATAATGGGTGATGACCACCGCATCAAACACGCGGCCCGGGAACGGCCAAGCATGGTTTTCAACGTCGGTCAAACAGGTTTCCCCCCAGGTTTGAGCTTGCGCCAAGGCCTGCGGGTCGCGATCCACACCAATAGGGCGAAATCCGTGCTCGGCCAAATGCCGCATGTGTCTGCCGTGACCACATGCCAAGTCCAGGACTTCGCCGCCCGGCGCAATCAGGTGGGTCCAGCGCTGCACCCAGGCATTGGGCGCATCTGCGACGCGCGGATGCGCGGGGGGTGATTCGTGACCTGGGGCGTCGGCGGGTGGCATGGTGTGCCGGGTCAAAAGCAGGACCAAGCTTGTGAGGCCAACATCCACAAAAAATCAGGGTGTTGGTACAGCATGAATATGGGCACCAACGCTGCTGCCATCAGCAGCCCGTATCCAATTTTGTGCTGAATGGGTGTCATGCCGCGCTCACTTGAGGGGTGCGGCGCTCAATGGGGCTTTCGTTGACTTGCCAGTTGAACAAGGCCGCCACCAAGCCCAAGGCAATGGAGATGTACCACACCACGTCATAACTGCCGGTGTGGTCATACAGCCAGCCGCCCAGCCAAACGCCCATGAAGCTGCCCAATTGGTGGCCAAAAAACACCGAGCCCCCGAGCATGGAAAAGTGAGAGATGCCAAAAATCTTGGCCACTGTGCCATTGGTCGGTGGCACGGTTGACAGCCA
Organism: Limnohabitans sp.; assembly: GCA_964201395.1. GTDB lineage: Bacteria > Pseudomonadota > Gammaproteobacteria > Burkholderiales > Burkholderiaceae_C > Limnohabitans. Next base: position 1,209 of record CAXNFO010000067.1, on the reverse strand, counting down.
CAGCAAACCCATGCAGCACGAGAAAATATAGACGCTCAAATTGCTCACGGGCATCCACAAAAAAACCGAGATCACCACCGATCTACTCAGGTAGTTGCATGCCAGCAATTGCCGCCCTGAAAAGCGCGAGCCCAACAAACCTACGGCATATGTACCAAACACATTGAACAAACCAATCAGGGCCAGCGCATAGCCGGCCACATCAGGGCCCAGCCCTTTGTCTTTGAGGTAACTGGGAAGGTGCACCCCAATGAAGACCACTTGAAATCCGCAGACAAAAAAGCCGGCCATCAGCCATTGAAAGCTGGGGTAGGCCAGTGCCTCGCGCAGGGCTTGCAGGATGGTTTGATCACGCTTTGGTGACTGACCTTGGGCAAAAGCGGGTTCGCGCAGCCCCCAGGTGAGCGGCAGCAAGAACAAGGCGATGGTGGCCAATGCCATCAAGGCCTGCTGCCAACCCAAAGAAGAGATCAAAAACCCCTCAACGGGCATCATCAAAAACTGGCCAAATGAACCCGCAGCAGCGGCCAAACCCATGGCGTATGAGCGTTTTTCAACGGGCGTGTTGCGACCGATGATGCCGTACACCACCACATAGGTGGTGCCTGCCTGGGCCAAACCAATGATCACACCCGCGCTCAAGACCAAAGCCAGAGGAGTGGTGGCATGCGCCATGCCCAGCAAGCCAAGGGCATACAAAAGCACGCCCACCACAATGACACGAAATGCGCCAAAGCGATCGGCCAGCATGCCCGAAAAAATGCCTGCAAAACCCCAGGTGAGGTTTTGCACTGCCATGGCCAAAGAGAAGTCTTCTCGGCCCCAAGACAAGGCTTGGGTCATGGGTTGAAGCCACAGGCCAAAGCCATGGCGAATGCCCATGGACAGGGTCAACAAAATGGCGCTGCAAATGAGCATTTGCCGCATATCTAGCAGGGGTTTGGTCTGGTTCATGGCCTGCACTGTAGCGAATTCTGTGCGCCCTCGTGCGCAGGGCCACAGACCTGCCTGCCTACAATCGCGCCCCATGGCAAGCAAACAACCCGAATATTCCGAAGGCTCGATCCGCGTCTTGAAAGGCTTGGAGCCGGTCAAGCAGCGCCCGGGCATGTACACCCGCACCGACAACCCCTTGCACATCATCCAAGAGGTGATCGACAACGCCGCCGACGAAGCGCTGGCCGGCCACGGCAAAAAAATCATGGTGCA
>CAXNFO010000066.1:0-8089 GCA_964201395.1 Limnohabitans sp. | reverse complement strand
GAATTGTCAGTAACTGCATTTTTTTCACTCGGATATGGCTTAAACATCACAACAGATTTTCATCAGGTTAAGGCCTGAATATTTCATGGATATGACTTATTTAGACGACCCTGACGCCGGCGCGCCAAACTGCACGAACAATGGGTTGGTGTCGCCCATCAGGCAAATTGATCATCCGAACTTGAATCAAATCGGCGCGCAAGCCCGCCTCAAGACTACCCCTGTCATGTAGCCCGATGGCTTTAGCTGGGTTGCGACTGACCAATGCAACAGCCTGTGGCAGGCTTAAATGGGTGGTTTCAGCCAGGCGCACAGTGGCCGACATCAAACTGCCGGGTACATAGTCGGACGACAAAATATCGACCAGCCCTAACTTTGCCAACTCAATGGCAGAAACATTGCCAGAATGAGATCCTCCACGAACCACGTTGGGCCCACCCATGATGGTCAACATGTGGCGCGCTTTGGCCGCTTGGGCTGCCGCTACGGTGGTGGGAAACTCACAAACAGTGGCCCCTTCTGCAAACGCCTCCTCAACATGCGCCACCGTGGTGTCGTCATGGCTGGCCAAAGCAATTTTATTTTCTTGACAGTATTGGGTGAGGTAGGCGCGGTGCGGTTTGGCATAACGCGCCTGCGCATCTTGAGCCATGGCCACACGCTCATCAAATTTTTCTTGGGTCCAGCCTTTTTTGCCTGAAAAATAGATCCAAGCATGTTGAATGTTTTCCCATTGGCGCTGACCAGGCGTGTGATCCATCACGGAAATCATTTTGACCAATGCGTGACCTGCAAAAGGCGAGAACAATTCAAGGGTGTTGGGCGCTGGCAATTCACAACGCACATGCAAAAAATGATCGGCGCGCAGAACACCTCGGCTCACAAAATCGGAAATACAGTTCAGCACTGAGTCCCATTCGCTGCCGCGAACGCTGTCCGGATCGGCCTCACCCACCCCCAAAGCATCTAATACCGTGGTGATGCCGGCGGCTGCGATTTCAGCATCGTGCGCGAGCAGGGCTGGCGCATCGTCCCAGCGCACTTTGGGCCTGGGCATCATGTGCCGCTCAAAGTTGTCGGTGTGTACCTCAATCAAGCCCGGAATGAGGTAATCCCCCTGCAAATCGATGGCATGGGGTAATGATGCATGGCCCTGATCAATGTGCTGAATCAAGCCATGCTGACTGGTCAGGCTGCCTTTCACCACTTCATCTGGAAGCACCAATTGTGCGTTGGTGAAAACAACAGGGGTAGAGGTTGGCGAGTTCATTTGATTGTTTCCAATGGCTGCATAGATACGGTTCGGCTGACAACTTCTTGTGCAACCGAGTCATCGTGAAAAATTCCAAGAATGGCAATGCCCTCATGGCGAGCTTGGACAATCATGTCGATCACTGTTTGGGTATTGACAGGGTCTAAGGAAGCCGTGGGCTCATCGAGCAAAAGCAAGGGTCGAGGTCTGATAAAGCTTCGGGCCAAGTTGATGCGCTGTTGTTCTCCGCCAGAAAATGTGGCAGGTGGCAGTTGCCATAAGGATTCAGGAATTCGCAACCTGGTCAGCCAATGAGCAGCCTGTTCACGCGCTTGTTCGCGACTGACTAGATCTAACCCGTTGTCTAGCAAAGGCTCGGCCACAATGTCAATGGCAGCTACACGCGGAATGACCCTTAAAAACTGGCTGACATAAGCCATCGATTGACTGCGCAAATGCAAAACAGATCGCGCGCTGGCTTTGGTCATATCAACGAATTGACCTTGCGTGTCGCGCACCAAAATTTCACCTGAACTGGCGCGGTAGTTGCCATAGGCCAGTTTCAGCACGGTGCTTTTGCCCATGCCAGAGGGGCCACTTAAACGCACACATTCACCTGGATTTAAGGTTAAATTAAAGTCTTGCAAAACGGTCAATGCAGTGCTGTTTTGCAAGTGCAATAGAAACTGCTTGCTCAGATTTTTCATCTGCAGCATGGGCGTAGTGTGCATGCTGTGAAGTGTCATGGTTGCAATACCGAGGAAACCAACAACTGCGTGTAGGGATGCTGAGGATCATCCAGCAATTGGTCGGTCAAGCCCATTTCAACGGCTTGGCCGTTTTGCATCACCATCATGCGTTGAGCCAAAAGTCTTGCAACCGCCAAGTCATGCGTCACAATAATGGCGGCCAAGTTCATTTGGCGTGTCAGTGTGCGCATCATGTCCAGCAGTTTGGCCTGTACGGAAACATCCAAGCCAGAGGTGGGTTCATCCATGAACACCAAGCGAGGTTGCGTGATCAAATTGCGAGCAATTTGAAGCCGTTGGCGCATACCGCCAGAGAACGTGTTTGGACGATCGTCAATGCGACCGGGGTTAATTTCCACCCGCTCTAGCCAATCAATGGCTTGTTCCCGCAAGTGGCCATAGTGGCGCTGTCCCAAAGCCATCAAACGTTCGCTCACATTGGCGCCGGCTGACACATTCATGCGCAAACCATCTGCGGCATTTTGGTGAACAAAGCCCCAATCGGTTCGGGTCAGCATGCGTCTTTGCGCCTCAGACATGCTATGGATTTCTTGCAAACCTTGATCGCGCAGATCAAAGTAAACATGGCCCGCACTGGGCGTGTGTCGAGCCGCTACTGCATTGAGCAACGTGGTTTTACCAGAACCCGATTCACCCACGATGGCCAGCACTTCGCCAGGCCATAAATCAAATGAAATATCGCGCACCACGGTTCGAGACCCATACGCACAAGACAAGCCCTGCACCCGCATCAAAGGCGGCTGGGCTTCAAACCCGATCATGGCTCCACCTGTCGTTTGCTGCAGTAGTCGCTGTCTGAGCAGACAAACATTTTTGTGCCCTGATCGTCCATGATCACTTCATCCAAAAAACTCACATGGGAGCCACACAGCTTACAGGCCGACTGCCAGCGTTGAACCTCAAAGGGGTGGTCGTCAAAGCCCAGGCTTTCCACCGTGGTGTAGGGCGGTACTGCATAAATGCGTTTTTCTCGACCTGCCCCAAAAAGCTGCAAAGCTGGATTTAAGTTCATTTTGGGATTGTCGAATTTGGGAATGGGCGAAGGCGACATGATGTAGCGACCATTGACCAAAACGGGGTAGTCGTAGGTGCTGGTGATGTGTCCGAAATGGGCTAAGTCTTCAAATAAATTCACGTGCATGAGTCCGTACTCTTGCAAAGCGTGAAGTTTTCGCGTTTCTTCCTCACGCGGCTCCAAATGCTGCATCGGCTCGGGCACAGGCACTTGGTACACGATGACCTGTCCTTCACGCAGCGGTGTTTCTGGAATTCGGTGACGCGTTTGAATGATGCTGGCTGCGGTTGTGTCGGTGGTCACCTCCACGCCAGTGGTTCTTTGAAAGAAGCGTCGAATATTGACGGCATTGACGGTGTCGTCAGAACCTTGGTCAATCACCTTGAGCACATCTGTGCAACCAATGATGGAAGCCGTGACTTGAATGCCACCCGTGCCCCAGCCGTAGGGCAATGGCATTTCACGCGATCCAAAAGGAACTTGATACCCTGGAATGGCAACGGCCTTGAGTATGGCGCGCCGGATCATGCGCTTGGTGCGTTCGTCCAAATAGGCAAAATTAATGTGCGGGTCACGCTCAGGAACTGATTCGATGCGGTCATGTTGCAACATGGTCATCCTTGGGTGAGGCGAGTGACTGCCGCATTTTCCGCACCAATTCCAACTCAGATTGAAAGTCGACGTAATGAGGCAATTTCAAATGCTGCACAAACCCCGAGCTTTCTAAGCTGTCACTGTGTGACATGACAAATTCTTGCATCTGAGCAGGCGCCGTCACTGCCTCGCCCAACTCATCGGCCCTGAGAGCGCGATCTACCAAAGCCATGGCCATGGCTTTTCTTTCGCTGTGACCAAAGGCCAAACCATAACCCCGCGTAAATTGTGGCGGTTGCGTTTGACTGCCTTGAAACTGGTTGATCATTTGACATTCAGTGACAGGAATGTCACCCACTGAAATTTCAAAACCAAGTTCCTCCGGCACGATACAAACTTCGACTGTGCCAAAACGAATCTCGCCCACAAAGGGGTGCGATTCAGAATAACCACGTTGGGTGGAGTAGGCCATAGCCAATAAAAAGCCTTCGTCGGCACGCGCCAAATTTTGAAGTCTGGCAGACCGATTCGCAGGAAACCTCAAAGGCTGACGCGTTAAATCAAAAGGATCAGGATCGCCCTCCTCAGGTAATTGATCCTCTAGCAAGCTTTCGTGGTTGAGAAGATCAACCACTCTGGGCGTGGCTTCATGATTGACGTGAGCTTTGCGAGCCACGGGTGCTGGTTGCCCTGTTGCCAGCAAACTGAAATCCAGTAAGCGCTGGGTGTAATCGTATGTGGGCCCCAACAGTTGGCCACCCGGCAAGTCTTTGAATGCGGCCGAAATGCGGCGCGCAATGTGCATGCTTTCGGTGTTGAGGGGCCGGGTGTAACCCAGCCTGGGCAAGGTGGCACGGTAGGCTCGCAACAAAAATATGGCTTCTACCAAGTCCCCTGCGCTTTGCTTGATGGCCAAGGCAGCCAACTGCGGATCGTAAACAGAGCCCTCTGTCATGACGCGGTCTACTGCCAAACGGAGTTGCTGTCGAATTTGCGCCACACTCAGTTCTGGCACATCGGGGTTCCCACGGCGCTGCTGCGCTAGCAACTCATAACTGTTGAGGATGGCGGTTTCGCCCCCTTTGACGGCAACGTACATGGGCTCAGTCCTCCACCTGGGTTGATCGGGGCAAGCCCAACAAGGTGTCGTTGTGGGTGAAGAAAAAGTCAATGCCGCAGGGTGCGTGAACTTGGCTATTGCGGCGTGAAGACACAAAATTGTCCGAGAGACCTACCAATTTCAAATGGACTGTTCCATTGACACCAGGGCCACTGAGTGTCCAAGCCTCTGAAGAGGGCGCGGTATCGAAGTCCGTTACTTGAACCACACAGGTGGCGGACTGATCAGGATATTGGGCATTGCCCTGCGCTAAATTTTCAAAAGCTGGCAACTCGTTGGCATGGGCCACCCACACAAAATCAGCTTGACCGGGGTCAGTGACCAACGTGCACCCAGTGTGAAATCTGAGCCAAGCCGCTGCATCACTGCTGGCAAAACCACCTGAAAGCCAAACCTTGCAGTCTTGATCCAACAAAGCCAATAGCAATGCGGCTGCCGCGGCATGCGCATTTTGGGGCACTTGCATGGCGGGATTTGACAATCTCAGGTCAAGGGACTGAGGCTGGCCAGGTAAAGACAAGGCCACGAGTGATTGGCGAAAAACAGCTTGACTGCACAGTGTGGGATTGGAAAATCCCCGCCCCATATTTTTGAGGGATGGTTGTATCACGCGTCTTCACCTTCTTGGGCGCCTTGACCGGCTTCGCGTGCCACCGTGAAAAACTCAACTTTGGTGGCTTGCGCCAGGGCATTTTTTTCTTTCACTTGCTCAGACATCAATTGACTGATGGGCCGAAGTATCAATTGATCCCAATGGTTGTGCAAAGCTGGCTCTTGCAACAGCGCGTCGGCAACCGCCGACAGCTGGGCATGGCGATGAGAACTGCCCATGACATAAGCCACGCCGACTTGTTGGCACCGTGTCAGCAGCGCATCTGGCTTGATAACACAGCGAGTGATACTCACTTCGCCCAAGTTGAAGCGCTGTCCCGTGCCGCCGGCCCGCCCTTGCACCATCATGAGACCTGTTTCAGCGGGGCGCAGCCACTCCAAATTTCCAAGGCATTGGCTGGCCAAGTGGTTTTCCAACAATTCCTCAGGGGCCCTGGCCAAGAGGGCCATCCATGTTTGCCTGGCTGCCAAGGTTGGAGGCAAATCCTTGGCGCGGCTGTTGTAATCGCTGCGCAACATTGTTTTGTTAAGCTAAATGAATAGCATACAAAAGTAAAATTTCAATTTTGTGACGGCCCAAGCTTTTGTGTCATAAATAACTCCGCTGATGACCCGACCCTTCCGACACGCTGCTTACTTTGCCCCGGCGCTGCAATCGCAAGCCTGGGAACTTGGTTCTCAATGGCTGGGTCGCTGCGCACATCGATTGATACCGCTTCAGCAGCCGCAATTTGAACACTTGGGTTCTGAATGGTTTGAAAATTTAACTCGCTCAGCCCGGTTGTATGGCTGGCATGCCACGCTCAAAGCGCCCTTCGAATTGAAATCAAATGCCAGACTTGATGAACTGCAGATGGCCTTTCAGCTATTGGCACAAAAGACAGTCAGCGCATTTCATTTGCCTTTGAAATTGGTCGAAATGGGTGATTTTCTTGCGCTGGTGCCTTCACAACCCAGCCCAGATTTGCAGCTGTTTGAAGCGCATTGTGTGCGGGAGTTGCATTCTTTCGCTTTGCCACTATCAGAAGCAGAACTCAAGAGAAGAACGGGTACAGGCTTGACGCTCAGACAGACGGAGTTGCTTCTCGAATGGGCTTATCCCTATGTCATGGATCAATTTCAATTTCACATGACCCTTTCAGGGTCATTGCACAACGTCGATCCACACCTCAAGTCGGATTTGAAAGCGGCAGCCCAAGAGTGGTTTGCCCCACTATTGAAAAATGGAATTGACATTGACGCTGTCACTTGGTTTTCTCAAGACCAACAGCATGGCGACTTTCGGTGGGTTGAACGTTTCGAATTGGGCATTTACAAATGCGCTTGATCTACATCATTGGCCCATCGGGCGCTGGCAAGGACAGCTTGCTGAATGGTCTGCGCCAAGACATGGCAGGCGCCACCCCACCGCCTTTGTATTTTGCGCGACGAACCATCACCAGAAACCACCAACAAAGTAATGAGGATCATGAAGCCTTAGATGCGTCTCACTTTGAGTCGCTGCTTCACAGCAATGCATTCGCATTGAACTGGTTTGCCAATGGCTTGCAATATGGTGTTCGTCACATTGAACTCGCCCCCATGTCAGAGGGTACATGGGTCATGGTCAATGGTTCCCGCGCTTATTTGGAAGTGGCTAAGCGGCGCTTTCCAGGTCTGACTGTGTTGCACATCACGGCACCGACCGAGGTATTGCGCGCCAGGCTATTGGCCAGGGGAAGAGAAAATGAACAAGACATCGAAGCCAGACTGAGTCGTTCTCCAGACATCGAGCCAGAACCGCATGATCTTTGCGTGTCAAATGGCGGGAGCTTGGTTGACAGCCTGGACACATTGAAAAATTTATTGCGGCAAAAAACAGGTATTCGTTGGTAAAAACTGGGTCGCACAAACGGGCTTCTTTGATGGGTATGCAAAAGGCACCAGAGGCCCCGCAACTTTATCCAGTCTGCTGTGGCTTAAGGGGCCAGGGCCGCCTTGACAGCGGCAGACACAGCGCCCATGTCGGCTTTGCCGGCCAAGCGGGTTTTGACCGCACCCATGACCTTACCCATGTCGCCAGGGCCAGTGGCACCCAGCTCGGTCACGATGGCTTGAACGGCTGCGGTCAATTCTTGGGCCGATAGGCGCTCTGGTAAATAGGCGCTGAGCACCGCCAACTCGGCCTTTTCTTTGTCCACCAGGTCTTGCCGGGCGGCCAGTTCAAAGGCGGCGATGGAGTCTTTGCGCTGCTTGATCATTTTGTCGACGATGGCCACGATGGCCGTGTCGTCCAACTCAATGCGCTCATCAACCTCTTTTTGCTTCATGGCCGACTGCAAGAGGCGGATGGTTCCCAGGCGCTCGCTGTCTTTGGCCCGCATGGCGGTTTTCATGTCGTCGGTGATGCGTTCTTTGAGGCTCATGGAAACTCCTGAAAAATAAAAAAACCCGCACGGGCGGAACCCGGCGGGCTGTGTGTGCTGGGGCCCGCAGGCTCAGAACATCTTTTTGGGTAACTGCATGCTGCGAACGCGCTTGTAGTGGCGTTTGACAGCGGCAGCCTTTTTGCGCTTGCGCTCGGCCGTGGGCTTTTCATAAAACTCGCGGGCACGCAGGTCGGTGAGCAAGCCCAATTTTTCAATGGTGCGCTTGAAGCGGCGCAGGGCGACGTCGAAAGGTTCGTTGTCTTTAACTCGGATCGTGGTCATGTGTAGGAAATTTTTCCGTGATGTGCAAACAGAGGG
>CAXNFO010000065.1:0-8205 GCA_964201395.1 Limnohabitans sp. | reverse complement strand
ATAAGTGGGGCAAGATCGTCAAGGCTGCCGGGGTAAAAGCCGACTAAGGTCGTTCAAAAACGATGCGGCCCAGCGGTATCGACTCACAAGATCAACGCGTGACCTGTTAAAAATCATGTCACGATAAGACAAGATGAGTCTGAAACTTGTGGTGCTTGACCTGTCTGCGCCGAAGGCGCTAACAGCCCAACCCCTCACGCGGGCGTTTAAAAAGCTCTACAGCACCCTTTTTCACACGAGGGCGGGCTGAGTAGCTGGCACACGAGATCAACGCTTGTAGGGCTTGCACGCAAACGGCAACGCACCACACACACGCGAGATAAAAACTAGATAGATTTCTGTTCGAGAAATCTATGAAAACACATTGAAAAATCTATGAAATGTAGTATGGGACCGGTATACTACAAATTTCTTAAAGTAAAGCGCCAATAACAGCGCTTAAGTAGTTGAAAGTAAAGGGAAATTTTTGGTGCGTGGTGAGGGTTTCGAACCCCCGACCCCCGCCGTGTGAAGGCGATGCTCTACCACTGAGCTAACCACGCGAAATCAAATTCCAGGGCGGCATTTTGACATAAATTTGCCCTAAAAATTGCTCTTCTCCAATTCAGACCATTGATTGCGTTGTGCTCAAGAGGATGAGCTTTGCCAAACCGCTTGTCCCCCACTGGCTTTCATCATCATCGCCATGGCATTTGAATGCTCATTGAATTCTTGATCGGTGGAAACAATCACAGGCAAGTCAAACTGGGACAAGTCGACATCAGCGCTTTCATGTTGCACTTGATCTGCTGAATCTTCCTGCATCAACAATGCGTTTTGTCCACGCGTCATGCAGATATACACATCGGCCAGCAGTTCGGCGTCCAACAGCGCGCCGTGCAATGTTCGTGCCGCGTTGTTGACTCCGAGTCGATCGCACAGCGCATCTAATGAATTTCGCTTACCAGGAAACATCTCCTTTGCCATTGACAAGGTATCGGTGACGCCCAAAACATGGTCAGAGAGACGCCCCATATCCAAGCGCTCAAGCTCTTTGTTGATGAAGCCGATGTCAAAGGCGGCGTTGTGGATGATGATTTCCGCACCGGCAATGAAACTCAAAAAATCAGCGGCAATCACTTCAAACTCAGGCTTATCGCGCAAAAACTCATTGCTGATTCCGTGGACTTTCAATGCGTCTTCATGGCTGTCTCTTTGTGGATTGATGTAGTGATGAAAGTGATTGCCAGTGATTTTTCTTCCCAACAACTCCACACAACCAATTTCAATGATCCGGTCTCCATTTTCTGCAGAAAGACCCGTGGTTTCTGTGTCCAATACGATTTGACGCATTTCAGTGGTTTTCCTTGGCGTGATTGATAGAGTACTTTGGAATTTCAATCACCAAGTCTTCAAGGGCAACGATGGCTTGACAACTCAGACGAGAGTTGGGATGTAAGCCCCAGGCGCGATCGAGCAAATCCTCCTCAGTTTCCTCTAAGGCATTCAGACTTGAAAAGCCTTCATGAACGATCACGTGACACGTGGTGCAAGCACAACTCATGTCACAAGCATGCTCGATTTGGATTTTGTTTTCTAACAGTGTTTCGCAAATGGTGTTGCCAACGGGTGAGTTCAGCATGGCACCCGTTGGACAATATTCTTCATGCGGCAAAATTTTGATGATTGGCATCAAATGCTTTCTATGTTTTTACCCGCCAGGGCCTGTTGAATACCGCGGTTCATTCTTTGAGCGGCAAAAGACTCCGTGGCATTCGACAAGGCTTTTGTGGCAGCTTCAATGAATGAGGGTTCATTTGAATTTTTGGCCGTGATCAATGCGTCCATTAAGCTTTCGATCGACGCACGGTACGCTTCATCCAGCCAGTGTCCATCTGCTTGAAGTGCGCTGCGCGTGGCCACACACATTCGATCGGCATCCAATCTGGCCTCTGCTAAAGCGCGTGCAGCCATGTCTTCTTGAGCGGTGGCAAACCCCGCCTGAAGCATGCGAGCGATGTCTTCATCGCTCAAGCCATAACTGGGTTTGACGTCAATCTGGGCCTGGACACCACTGATCATTTCTTGCGCGCTGACTTGCAGCAATCCGTCTGCATCCACCGTGAATGTCACACGGATGCGTGCGGCACCGGCCGCCATAGGGGGAATCCCCCTCAATTCAAATCGCGCCAAGCTTCGACAATCAGCCACCAAATCTCGCTCGCCTTGCACCACGTGCAAGGCCAGTGCTGTTTGACCATCTTGATAGGTCGTGAAGTTTTGGGCCATCGCGGTAGGAATGGTTTGGTTGCGCGGAACAATGCGCTCCACCAAGCCGCCCATGGTTTCCAGCCCCAAGGACAACGGAATCACGTCCAACAACAAAATTTCGCCATCCGGATTGTTGCCAGCCAATTGATTGGCTTGTATCGCAGCACCCAGGGCAACGACCTCATCAGGGTTGAGGTTGTTCAAGGGTGGCTGTTGGAAAAACTCAGCCACAGCAGATTGAATTTGTGGCATACGTGTGGATCCGCCCACCATCACCACCCCTTGAATATCACCCTTATCCATGTCTGCATCTCGCAGAGCCTTGCGCACTGCGGTCATGGTTCGCTGCGTCAATGAATGTGTCCATTCATCAAATTCGGAGCGGTTGACCGTTGTCTCTATGACACCCGTTGACAAGCTGACGCAGAAACGGCTTTCTTGCTCTGATGACAAATGCTCTTTGCAGGCACGCGCGGCCACATGGAGCTGTGCAATTTCCTCGGGCGATGAAGGCTGGACACTGAACTTCTGCAAGAGCGCATTCGCCAACATGTGGTCATAGTCGTCGCCACCAAGGGCTGAATCGCCCCCCGTGGACAACACCTCAAAAACCCCAGCCTGAAGGCGCAGTATGGAGATGTCAAAAGTTCCACCGCCCAGGTCAAAGACGGCATAAACACCCTCACTGCCTTGGTCCAATCCATAGGCAATGGCGGCAGCCGTTGGCTCGTTGATCAGTCGAAGAACATTCAGGCCCGCCAGTTGTGCGGCATCTTTGGTCGCCTGCCTCTGGGCATCATCAAAGTAAGCAGGAACGGTGATCACGGCGCCAAACAAGTCATCGTCGAAACTGTCTTCGGCCCGGTACCGAAGGGTGGCCAAAATTTCGGCACTGATCTCCACGGGCGACTTCAGACCATCCGAAGTGTGAATTTGAAGCATTCCAGGTGCGTCTTCAAATCGATAGGGAAGCTGTGCGTGATTGGGAATGTCTTTCAGTCCACGGCCCATAAAGCGCTTGAACGAAGCCAAGGTATTTTGCGCGTCAAGAGTGCGGTTGTCTTGCGCTGAAAAGCCAATTTCGCGCGCACCCCCTTTTAAATACCGGACGACAGACGGCAGTACCACGCGACCTTGCTCGTCAGGCAAACACTCGGGCAACCCATGTCTGACGCTGGCCACCAAAGAGTGGGTCGTTCCCAAGTCGATTCCAATGGCAATGCGACGTTGATGGGGATCTGGCGCTTGGCCTGGTTCTGAAATTTGTAATAAAGCCATAACGATGGTGCTTTAGGCACTCTCTAAACGGTCCAATTGCAGGACAACCGCTTGAATAAATCGATCCACAAACATCAATGCCCTGACCGACAGGGCCGCCTTTTGAATGTCGCAGACATCATCTAAAAAATGCGCACATTCTTGCAGCAGTGAATTTCGGTAAGCTTTGACTTCAACAAGCAGCGCATCTACCTCTTGCGGGCTGACTGCCTCGTCCAATGCTTCACGCCAATTGATCTGCTGCATCAAGAAATCTGCGGGCATGGCCGTGTTGGTTTCAGCATCAATGGGAACGCCATGCAATTCGCACAAATAAGCGGCACGCTTGATGGGATTTTTTAACCGCTGATAAGCTTCGTTGATGCGAACTGACCATTGCATGGACAACCTTTGTGCCGACGCATCACCCTGCGCATGCATATCAGGGTGGGCGTGGCGTTGCAAAGCTTTCCAACTTTGCTCAAGCGACAACAAGTCCAATGCAAACTGTTGTGGCAACTGAAATAAGGCAAAGTCATTGGCCGCCAGACTGGTGGCCTGAAGCTTGTCTGGCGCAGTCACCTCAGATCCGGAATGACTCACCACAACCGCAACGATCACGTTCGTTGGGGTTGTTGAACTTAAACCCCTCATTGAGGCCTTCTCGAACAAAGTCGAGTTCAGTGCCATCAATGTAAGCCAAGCTTTTCGGGTCAATCAATATCTTCACGCCCAGCGCTTCAAAAACGATGTCTTCTGGCGTCAAGTCATCCACATATTCCAGCTTGTAGGCCAGGCCAGAACAACCGGTGGTTTTCACACCCAGTCGCACGCCCAAACCCTTGCCGCGTTTGGACAAGTATTTGTTCACGTGGCGAGCAGCCGCTGGGGTCAAAGAAACAGCCATAGTTGTTTAATGCAATTCAGATGAAAACTGGCATACAGATCAGGCGATGCTGGCGTGCTTCTTTTTGTAATCTTCGACAGCCGCTTTGATCGCATCTTCGGCCAAAATCGAGCAGTGAATTTTGACGGGTGGCAAGGCCAGTTCCTGCGCGATCTCACTGTTTTTGAGGGCTGCTGCTTGGTCCAAGGTTTTCCCTTTGACCCATTCAGTCACCAGGGAAGATGATGCGATGGCTGATCCACAACCGTAGGTTTTAAAGCGTGCATCTTCAATCACCCCAGTGTCTGGGTTGACTTTGATTTGCAACTTCATGACGTCACCACAGGCTGGAGCGCCCACCATACCGGTGCCAACGGATTCGTCGCCCTTCTCGAAGGAGCCGACATTTCGAGGATTTTCGTAATGGTCAATGACCTTTTCGCTGTAAGCCATGGTTTACCTTTTCGATTTTTAATGGGCAGCCCATTGGATGGTGCTGATGTCAATACCGTCTTGATGCATTTCCCACAAGGGGCTGAGCTCACGAAGCTTATTGACGTTGTGTTTGATGGTGGAAATGGCGTAATCGATTTCTTCTTCGGTCGTGTACCGACCAATGGTGATGCGCAAACTGCTGTGGGCCAGCTCATCACTGCGGCCCAAGGCACGCAAAACATAGCTGGGCTCCAAACTGGCGGAGGTACAAGCCGAACCAGAAGAAACAGCCAAACCCTTGATGCCCATGATCAATGACTCGCCTTCAACAAAGTTGAAGCTGATGTTGAGGTTATGTGGCACCCTTTGGGTCAAGTGACCGTTGACAAAAACCTGCTCCAAATTTTGCAGCCCAGCCAACAGCCTGTCGTGCAAAACTTGTGTGCGCTTGAGGTCATCAGCCATTTCAATCTTGGCCAACCTGAAGGCTTCTCCCATGCCCACACATTGGTGGGTGGGAAGGGTACCGCTTCTCATGCCCCGCTCGTGGCCCCCACCATGGATTTGCGCCTCCAGACGGACACGGGGTTTGCGGCGAACGTACAACGCGCCGATACCCTTGGGACCATAGGTTTTGTGCGAAGCCAGGCTCATGAGGTCAACCGGCAAAGTCTGCAAATCGATATCAACCTTACCTGTGGCCTGTGCGGCATCCACATGAAAAACGATGCCTTTTGCGCGACACATGGCCCCAATGGCGGGAATGTCCTGAACCACGCCAATTTCGTTGTTAACAAACATGACGCTGATCAAGATGGTGTCTTTGCGAACGGCCGCCTCTAGCGCAGCCATGTTGAGCAAACCATCCTCTTGCACGTCCAGATACGTGACCTCGAAGCCCTGCCGCTCCAGTTCACGCATGGTGTCCAAGACGGCTTTGTGTTCTGTCTTGACTGTGATCAAGTGTTTACCGCGAGATTGGTAAAAATGCGCAGCACCTTTGATGGCCAAATTGTTGGACTCGGTTGCCCCAGATGTCCAAACAATTTCCCTGGGGTCGGCCCCGATCAATTCAGCCACGTATTGGCGGGCTTTTTCAACAGCCTCCTCGGCCTCCCAACCCCAGGCATGGCTGCGTGAAGCTGGGTTACCGAAGTGCTCGCGCAACCAAGGGATCATGGCGTCAACCACACGGGGATCCACTGGATTGGTGGCAGCGTAATCCATGTAAACGGGGAAATGTGGTGTGGAATCCATTTTTGGAGATTTGTCAGTGGGGAAAAGAATGATGCGTGAATCAGCTTTTGGCAAAGACATTGCCCAATGCAAAAACCGAGTTGGGTGCATTGACACGCAAGGGCTTGACCACCGGAGAGCTGGAAATAGCCCGCTTGATCATGGGCTTCGATTCGATTTGCACGCCTTTGGCCAACTGGTCATCGACCAGTTTTTGCAAGGTGACAGAGTCCAAAAACTCAACCATGCGCTGGTTCAAGCTGGTCCACAAATCGTGGGTCATGCAACGGCCTGATTCACCCAAGCAGTTCTCTTTGCCACCACAGTGGGTCGCGTCGATGGGCTCGTCAACCGAAACAATGATGTCGGCGACTGTGATTTCAGCAGCCCTGCGGCCAAGGGTATACCCGCCCCCGGGACCACGGGTAGATTCCACCAGCTCATTGCGACGCAGTTTGCCGAACAACTGCTCCAAATAGGACAAAGAAATTTGTTGTCTCTGGCTGATGGCAGCCAAAGTCACGGGTCCATTGTTCTGGCGCAAAGCCAGGTCAATCATGGCGGTAACTGCAAAACGACCTTTGGTGGTGAGACGCATGAAAAGCTCCTTTGGGCTATGTCGACTAAACAAGTCAACTATAACAGATACCCAAACAAATTGCTCAGGTAATAGGCCTTCAAGCCGTGGTGCTTTTCACCTCGTTGCGAGCCAAAGTGTCCTTCCCACTGGCACCGAGCACCTGCTCTCGCAAACGCGCCAATTGGTCTCGCACTTGAGCGGCCTGTTCAAACTGCAAATTTTTGGCGTGCTCCAGCATGGCCTTTTCCAGGCGCTTGATCTCTTTGGCCAGGTCTTTCTCTCCCATGTCCAAAACCTGGGCCCGCAACAACTCCTCACGCTGAGCCTCTTTAGAAGCCTTGTCGCTGTGCACCCCATCAATGAGGTCGCGCACTTGTTTGAAGACCCCCTTTGGCGTGATCCCTGCCGCCAGGTTGGTGGCGATTTGCTTGACTCGGCGCCGTTCGGTCTCACCAATGGCCTTTTTCATGGACTCGGTGATCACGTCCGCATACAAAATGGCGCGGCCATTGATGTTGCGCGCAGCGCGACCAATGGTTTGAATCAGGCTTCGCTCAGAACGTAAAAAGCCCTCTTTGTCAGCGTCCATGATGGCCACCAAGGACACCTCAGGCAAATCAATGCCCTCTCTCAACAAGTTGATACCAACCAACACATCAAAAGTTCCCAAGCGAAGGTCGCGCAGGATTTCCACGCGCTCGACCGTGTCAATATCGCTGTGCAAATAGCGCACCTTGACGCCGTTATCACTGAGGTAGTCTGTCAACTGCTCGGCCATGCGCTTGGTCAATGTGGTGATCAACACACGTTCTTTCAGGTCAACGCGCAAACGAATTTCTTGCAGCACATCATCGACTTGATGGGTGGCAGGTCGCACCTCCACTTCGGGGTCCACCAGCCCGGTGGGGCGCACCAATTGCTCCACGACACGCCCGGCATGGTCTTTTTCATACTGAGCTGGCGTGGCTGACACAAAGACAACCTGGCGCATGCGCTTTTCAAACTCTTCCAACTTCAAGGGCCGGTTGTCCAGGGCGCTGGGTAATCGAAACCCATACTCCACCAAGGTTGTTTTGCGTGCGCGGTCGCCGTTGTACATGCCACCGAACTGGCCCATGAGGACATGGCTTTCATCCAAAAACATCACCGAATCCTTGGGCATGTAGTCTGTCAAGGTGCTAGGCGGGTCCCCCGGCTTGGCGCCAGACAAGTGCCGGGTGTAGTTTTCGATGCCTTTGCAATGCCCCACTTCGGTCAGCATTTCCAAATCGAAACGGGTTCTTTGCTCCAGGCGTTGTGCTTCCACCAATTTGCCCATGCCCACCAACTCACCCAAGCGCTGCGTGAGCTCCAATTTGATGGTTTCAATGGCAGCCAAAACTTTGTCGCGCGGGGTGACGTAGTGGCTGGAAGGGTAGACCGTGAATCTGGGTACAGCTTGGCGCACGCGCCCAGTCAATGGGTCCAGCAATTCGAGGGATTCGATTTCATCATCGAACAAGCTGATGCGAAGGGCCAGTTCACTGTGTTCAGCTGGAAACACATCAATGGTCTCTCCCCT
>CAXNFO010000064.1:0-8244 GCA_964201395.1 Limnohabitans sp. | reverse complement strand
GTGGTCTCGGGCATCAACAATGGTGCCAACATGGGCGACGACACCATTTATTCCGGCACGGTGGGCGCGGCGATGGAGGCCTACTTGATGGGCGTGCCCGCCTTGGCCTTTTCCCAGCATGAAAAAGGCTGGGCGCACATCGAGGACGCAGCCCGCAAAGCCCGCGACTTGGTGCATGGTTTGATAACCGGTGGCCAACTTCAAGCCCCCCCTTGGTTGCTGAATGTCAATATCCCGAACTTGCCCTATGCGCGACTCGATCGGGTGCAGGTGTGTCGCTTGGGGCGGCGCCATGCCGCCGAGCGCGTCATCACCCAAGAAAGCCCGCGCGGCGAGACCATGTATTGGATTGGTGCCGCGGGTGCGGCCAAAGACGATGCCGAGGGCACCGACTTCCATGCCATGCACCAAGGGGTGGTGACGGTCACACCGCTGCAAATTGACCTGACCGACCATGATCATCTGTCGGCTTGGCAAAACCACTTGAGTGCGGTGGACCGCACCGCATGAAGCAGCGGCCCTCGTTTCCCGCCCGCATGCCTGCTGGCGATACGCCAAAGGGCAAAGCGACGAGCCCAGGCCCAAACCCTGCATCCGGACTGCCAAGGCCCAACCCAGCGCGTGCCCCCAAGCCAGCACTGGCCCCCAACCTTGCGGGTGCGCCAAAACCAGAACGTCCCAAGGTGGCCACGCTTGCCCCTGTGCCCGCGGGCTTGGGTTTGGACTCTTCGGCGGTGCGTGCGAGCATGGTGCGCAAATTGGTGCAAGGCGGCTTGAGCGACCCCGAAGTGCTCGCGGCCATGGGCCAGGTGCCGCGCCATCAATTTGTCGATTCGGCCTTGGTCACCCAGGCTTACGAGGACACCAGCTTGCCCATTGGTTTGGGACAAACCATTTCCAAGCCCAGCGTGGTGGCGCGCATGATCGAGTTGTTGCGCCAAGGGGCTTTGATGCAAGCCGATGGGCGCATGGGCCGGGTGCTGGAAATTGGCACCGGCTGTGGTTACCAAGCGGCGGTCCTGAGCTGTGTGTCGCGCGAGGTCTACAGCATCGAGCGTTTGCGCGGCTTGCACGAAAAGGCCCGTGACAACCTGCGCCCATTGCGCCTGGCCAACTTGCATTTGTTGTTTGGTGACGGCATGTTGGGTTATCCCAAAGGGGCGCCCTATGCCGCGATCATTGCCGCCGCTGGGGGTGAGGCCGTGCCCTCGGCCTGGATCGAGCAGCTCGCGGTGGGTGGCCGGCTGATTGCGCCCACGCTCACGGCCAATGGCCAGCAGGCCTTGGTGGTGATTGATAAAACCCCGCATGGACTGCATCAGCAGCAATTGGAAGCGGTGCATTTTGTCCCCCTAAAATCGGGCGTCGCTTAATGAGGGTTGGGATGAATTCCATGCCGCGTAGCTGGGGTCTGTGGGTGATTGGCTTGATGTTGGCCGTGGGCATGGTCGGCTGTGCCACGCGCTCGGGCTTTCCGGCGCCGGTTGAGGACCGGGGCAGCAGTGTCGGACGACTTCCTCCTCCGCCACCGCCCACCCCGGCTTCTGCCAGCAGGCCCGCGGCGCGACCAGACCCACAAAGCTTGCCGGGCCATGAAAACATGGGCAAGCCCGGTTACTACACGGTCAAACCCGGCGACACCTTGATCCGCATCGGTTTGGATGCGGGCCAAAATTGGCGCGATTTGGCGCGCTGGAACAAGATTGAGAACCCCAATTTGCTCGAAGTGGGGCAGGTGCTTCGCGTGGTGTCACCGGACCAAATCCCCACCCCAGAAGCGGTGGTCGTCAAACCGGTCACAGCGCCCACCCCGGTCAACGCAGCCGGGCCCAACAGCAAGGTGGCGACAGCACCGGCCATTCCGCCCAACCCTGCGCCTTCTGCCTCGGCTGCAACGCCGGCAAACCCAGTTGCTGCGGCCGACAGCGAGGGCCTGGCTTTCATTTGGCCGCACAACGGCGCCATCACCGCCGGGTTTGATGAAGCCAAAAACAAGGGCCTGGACCTGGCGGGCAAGGCTGGCGATCCCGTGCTGGCCGCCGCCGACGGCAAGGTGGTGTACGCAGGATCTGGCTTGCGCGGCTATGGCAACTTGGTGATCATCAAGCACAACAACACCTTTTTGAGCGCCTACGCACACAACCAGGCCTTGTTGGTGCGCGAGGACCAATCGGTCAAGCGCGGGCAAACCATTGCCCAAATGGGCAGCAGCGATGCCGACCAGGTGAAGTTGCATTTTGAAATTCGCCGTCTGGGCAAGCCGGTGGACCCCGTTAAATTTTTGCCTCCCCGTTGAAGCCCGCGTGAGCCCCAAGCCCTTGCCCGAACTCGACATCGAGTCGCTCGACCATGACGCCCAAGGTGTGGGCCACAGCGTGGAGGGCAAGGTGGTGTTTGTCGAAGGTGCGCTGACCGGTGAACGGGTGAGCGCCATCATCCATCGCAGCAAGAACCAGTGGGAGCAGGGGACCTTGCAGGCCGTCTTGCATGAAAGCTCGCAACGGGTCAAACCACATTGCCCGCATTTTGGTTTGCACGCCGGTGCTTGCGGGGGCTGCAAGATGCAGCACTTGCACCCCATGGCCCAATTGGCGGTCAAACAAAGGGTGATGGAAGACAACTTGTGGCATTTGGGCAAGGTCAAGCCCGAGCGCATCTTGCGCCCCATTCAGGGGCCCGATTGGGGCTATCGCTATCGGGCTCGCTTGTCGGTGCGTTGGGTGCAAAAAAAAGGCGAGGTGTTGGTGGGCTTTCACGAGCGCAAAAGCCGTTATGTGGCCGACATGCAGGTCTGCCCGGTGCTCCCGCCCCATGTCAGTGCCTTGTTGCTGCCGCTGCGAGCGCTGTTGGGCGGCATGCAAGCGCGCAGCACCTGTCCCCAAATTGAATTGGCCGGCGGCGACCGCACCACCGCCTTGGTGCTGCGCCATTTGGAGCCTTTAAGCCCCAGCGATTTGCAAGCCTTGCGCGACTTTGCACTTCAGCATAGGGTGGAGTGGTGGCTGCAGCCCAAGGGCCCCGACACGGTGCACCGTTTGGATAAAGCAGCATCTGAGCTGTTTTATGCCTTGCCCGAATTTGGCATCCAGTTGCCCTTCAAGCCCACCGATTTCACCCAGGTCAATCCCCGCATCAACCGTGTGTTGGTGCAGCAAGCCTTGCAACTGTTGGATGTCCAAGGCACTGAGCGGGTGATCGATTGGTTTTGTGGCCTGGGCAACTTCACCTTGCCCTTGGCCACCCTGGCTGCCGATGTTTTGGGTGTGGAGGGGAGCGCTGCCTTGGTGCAACGGGCCCATGACAACCTGGGCTTGCAGCCAATCCGATTGGCCCCCACCCGTTTTGTCGCGCGCAATTTGTTTGAGATGACGGCACCAGCACTGGTGCAAGATGGTGTGGCCGACAAGTGGCTGATGGATCCGCCCCGAGAAGGTGCCTTCGCGTTGAGCAAGGCCTTGGCCGATGCCATTCAAAATCCCGCCGAGCACCCTGGCTGGCGACCGCCGCAGCGAATTGTGTATGTCAGCTGCAACCCAGCTACCCTGGCCCGCGATGCGGGCTTGCTGGTGAATGTGGCCGGTTACCGCTGCACGGCAGTCGGTGTGGTGAACATGTTTCCGCACACCGCCCATGTGGAGAGCATGGCGGTGTTTGACAGGATGCCACCGAGCCCATGACAAAAGGCCCCGAAGGGCCTTTTGCAGGTGAGGGCCAAACCAAGTTGGCCGTGGAAGTGAAGCTTAATCGCGCTCGCCACCCATGATGCCCAGCAGGGCCAGCAAGCCTTGGAAGACGTTCATGATGTCCATGTACAAGGCCAAGGTGGCGCTGATGTAGTTGGTCTCGCCGCCGTCAATAATTTGCTTGATGTCATACAGCATGTAAGCGCTGAAGATGCCAATCGCCAACATGGAGATGGCCATCATGCCGGCTGAAGAACCCACAAACACGTTGATGATGCTGCCCACCATCAGCACGATGGCGCCAACGAAAAGCCACTTACCCATGCCGCTCAAGTCGCGCTTGATCACGGTAGACAGGCTGGCCATGAGGAAGAACACGCCGGCGGTGCCACCAAAAGCGGTCATGATGAGCTCGGCACCATTTTTAAAGCCCAGCACCATGGCGATCATGCGCGAGAGCATGATGCCCATGAAGAAGGTAAAGGCCAACAAGACCGGCACGCCTTTGGACGTGTCTTTGGTTTTCTGGATGGCGTAAATGAAACCAAAGGCACCCACCAAGAAAACCACCAAGCCCACCCCACCGGACATGGCCCGGCTCAAGCCCGTGACCACACCCAACCAAGCACCCAGCACCGTTGGCACCATGCTCAGGGCCAACAGCCAATAGGTGTTGCGCAACACACGGTTGCGCTCAGCCGGTGTGGTAGTGACGTATTGGTAATCCATGTTTTGGTATGAATCGCTCATGACACAGTCTCCAAAGTTACTCTGCACATGCAGATGGCGGTATTCTAGGGGGATTCAATACCCTGCGAACAATATGCCTAAGCCTTGTGGGTCTATGTCAGGGCCCTTGGGCATCGCCAGTGCGTGCCAGCTGTCATGGGCGTGGTTTGCTAAGATGTTTGCCATGAAAAACAAACCCACCCTTGAACATTCCGACCTGCAGCGCATGGCCGCAGCCGCCCAAGCCGAAGCCTTGAAAAACCAATGGGCTGTGTCCTTTGCTATCGTCGATGACGGCGGACATTTGCTGTGGTTTGAACGCATGGACGGCGCAGCACCGAGCACGTCGTACATGGCACCGGCCAAGGCCAACACCGCCGCACTGGGCCGGCGTGAAAGCCGCATTTACGAAGAAATGATCAACGGTGGGCGCTATGCCTTTTTGAGTGCGCCCAACCAACAAGGTTTGTTGGAGGGCGGCGTGCCCATCATCAAAGACGGTCAAGTGATTGGTGCGGTGGGTGTGAGTGGCGTGAAATCCCAAGACGATGCCCAAATCGCCCGCGCAGCCATCGCTGCACTGGGTTAAAGGCACGCCCCACCGGGGCAATTCACAGAACCGTGTTGCGCATACCCGCTTCGCGTTGGCAACCCGCTAATAAGTCAGGCGCTCAGGCTTGACCTCTTGCAAGATGGTGGTGGCAATTTCCTCAATGCTCTTGGTGGTGGTGGACAGCCAGCGGATGCCTTCACGGCGCATCATGGCCTCGGCTTGGCTCACTTCATAGCGGCAGTTTTCCAAACTCGCATAGCGCGAGTTGGGGCGGCGCTCGTTGCGCACCTCGCTCAAGCGTTCCGGCAAGATGCTCAGGCCAAAGACCTTCTTGCGATAGGGCTGGGCGGCTGAGGGGAATTGCTGGCGTTCGAAATCCTCGGGGATCAGCGGGTAGTTGGCGGCCTTGATGCCGTACTGCATGGCCAAATAAAGGCTGGTTGGGGTTTTGCCACTGCGGCTAACTCCCACCAAAATCACATCGGCTTTGTCCAAATCTCTGCTGAGCTGGCCATCATCATGCGACAGGCTGAAGTTGATGGCTTCAATGCGGTCGTGATAGGCCTGGCTTTTACTCACATCCGAGAAGCGCCCAATGCGGTGATTGGAGGTGATGCCCAATTCGGCTTCCAATGGGTTGACAAAGGTGCCAAACATATCGAGCAACAAGGCCTTGACGCCGTTGCGAATCACGCCCAAAACATTCTCATCGACCAAAGTGGTGAACACGATGGGGCGGCGCCCTTCGAGTTCGGCGCTGTGGTTGATTTGGCGAACCGCCTGATGGGCCTTGTCCACGGTATCCACAAACGGCAAACGCACATGCCTTGGTTTGATTTCAAACTGCGCCAAGATGGCGTTGCCAAAGGTTTCAGCGGTGATGCCAGTGCCATCAGAGACAAAAAAGACCGTGGGGTTGGGCATGGGTGCTTTCAAAGGGGTTGGGCCCAAACGCAGGCCTACAATCTGTCCATTATCCAAATTTATCCATGGCAAACCCTTTCTGCACACCCAAAAAAACACAACTCCGCTGTGTGGGACCGTTTGCACATGGGCCACACGGGCCTGAACATCAGCCCCGGCTTGGCGCCTCACCGGTTTTAACTTCCGGAGCTTCCCCATGTCTGCACTCTTCAGCCCGACCGCCTTGGTCGTACCGTTTGAAAACCTGAGAATGACCGATGTCGAGGCCGTTGGCGGTAAAAACGCCAGCCTCGGCGAGATGATTTCTCAGCTCCCCGCAGGCGTCCGCGTCCCCACCGGCTTTGCCACCACGGCACACGCTTTCAGACAGTTTTTGCACCACGAAGGTTTGGATGCACGCATTGCCCAGCGCTTGGCCAGTTTGGACACCGAAGATGTGCGTGCCCTGGCCCTGGCGGGTGCCGAAATCCGCCAATGGTTGATGGATCAGCCATTTCCCGCCGACTTGGAGGCGGAGATTCGCGCAGCGCATGCGGTTTTGTGTGCCGGTCAGCTGGGTGCTTCCTTGGCGGTGCGCTCTTCGGCCACTGCCGAGGACTTGCCCGACGCATCCTTTGCCGGCCAACAAGAGACTTTCCTCAATGTGACGGGCATTGAGGATGTGTTGTTGAAAATGCGCGAGGTGTTTGCCTCGCTCTACAACGACCGTGCCATCAGCTACCGGGTGCACAAGGGATTTGCCCATGCCGATGTGGCTTTGTCGGCCGGGGTCCAGCGCATGGTGCGCTCGGACTTGGGGGCAGCTGGGGTGATGTTCACCATCGACACCGAAACCGGGTTTGACCAAGTGGTGTTCATCACCTCGAGCTACGGCTTGGGCGAGACGGTGGTGCAAGGTGCCGTCAATCCTGACGAGTTTTATGTGCACAAGCCCATGCTCAAGGCTGGGCATAAAGCGGTGATTCGCCGCAGCCTGGGCTCCAAATTGATCCAAATGGTGTTCGCCAGCCCTGAGCAGCGTGCCCAGGGCGGCAAATTGGTGCACACCGAGGATGTGCCCACCGAGATGCGCAACCGCTACTCGTTGACCGACGATGAGGTTCAGCAGTTGGCGGCTTATGCCCTGGTCATTGAATCGCACTATGGCCGGGCGATGGACATCGAATGGGGCAAGGACGGTGTGGATGGGCAGTTGTACATCTTGCAAGCCCGCCCGGAGACCGTGAAGAGCCAGCAAAAAGACCAGGTCGAACATCGCTTCAAGCTCAAAGGCCAGGGAACTGTATTGGCCCAAGGCCGTGCCATCGGCCAAAAAATTGGCGCCGGACCGGTGCGCTTGGTCAACCACATCGACCAAATGGATCTGGTGCAAGCGGGGGATGTGCTGGTCACCGACATGACCGATCCCAATTGGGAGCCGGTGATGAAGCGCGCCAGCGCCATCGTCACCAACCGCGGCGGGCGCACCTGCCACGCGGCCATCATCGCCCGTGAGTTAGGCATCCCTGCGGTGGTCGGTTGTGGCGACGCCACTGAACACCTCAAATCGGACCAACTGGTCACAGTCAGTTGTGCCCAGGGCGATACCGGTTTTATCTATGACGGTCTGCTGCCCACCGAGGTGAGCGAGGTCGCGCGCGGCACCATGCCCGAGATCGCCACCAAGATCATGATGAACGTGGGCAACCCGCAGTTGGCGTTTGATTTTTGCCAACTGCCCAACCAAGGTGTGGGCTTGGCCCGGCTGGAGTTCATCATCAACAACAACATTGGCATCCACCCCAAAGCCATCTTGGACTACCCCAATGTCGACTCTGACCTGAAAAAAGCCGTCGAGTCGGTCGCCCGAGGCCATGCCTCGCCGCGTGCGTTTTATGTGGACAAAGTGGCCGAGGGGGTGGCGACGATTGCCGCGGCTTTTTGGCCCAAACCGGTGATCGTGCGTTTGTCCGACTTCAAGTCCAACGAGTACCGCAAACTCATCGGGGGCAGCCGGTACGAGCCCGAAGAAGAAAACCCCATGCTCGGCTTTCGGGGCGCGGCGCGTTACCTCAGCGCAGACTTTGGCCCGGCCTTTGCCATGGAGTGCGAAGCCCTGCGCCGGGTGCGTTTGGACATGGGCTTGCGCAATGTGCAAGTCATGGTGCCGTTTGTGCGCACCTTGGGGCAGGCCGAGCGCGTCACCCAGTTGTTGGCCCAGCACGGTTTGCAGCGCGGGCTGGATGATTTGAAATTGATCATGATGTGCGAAGTGCCCAGCAACGCCATTTTGGCGGCCGACTTTTTGCAATTTTTTGACGGTTTCTCCATCGGCTCCAATGACCTGACCCAACTCACTTTGGGCTTGGACCGCGA
>CAXNFO010000063.1:0-8269 GCA_964201395.1 Limnohabitans sp. | reverse complement strand
TGGTGGATGAGCAGACTGGGCATGGTTGATCCATAAAACAGTGGGTGACAAAGTGTCGCATGGCACTGGGCTGGAACCCGGGGCAGGGCCCAGGCGGTATATTCACCCACCACGTGTCCAACCGACCCATGTCCAGCCCTTTGACGCCTCCCCCCACTACCGCGCCCATGCCCTTGTTGGCTTTGGACGGCATCACCAAGCGCTACCCGTCGGTGGTGGCCAATGATGCGGTGTCGCTGCGCGTGATGCCGGGTGAAATCCATGCGGTGTTGGGAGAAAACGGCGCTGGCAAGTCCACCCTGATGAAGGTGATTTACGGGGCCACCCAGCCCGATGCCGGGCGCATGCTTTTCCAAGGCCAAGAGGTGCGCATTGCCAATCCGCAAGTGGCGCGCCAGTTGGGCATTGCCATGGTGTTTCAACACTTCAGCTTGTTTGACAGCTTGAGCGTGGCGCAAAACGTTTGGTTGGGTTTGGATGCGCAATGGACTTTGCCCCAGGTGCGCGCGCGCATTGTTGAGAAGGCTGCCCAATACGGTTTGGACATCGAACCCGAGCGGCCGGTGCACACCTTGAGCGTGGGTGAGATGCAGCGGGTTGAAATCATCCGCGCCTTGCTCACCGAACCGCGCCTGCTGATATTGGACGAGCCCACTTCGGTGCTCACCCCACAAGCGGTGGACAAATTGTTTGTGGTGTTGCGCCAATTGGTTGCCGAAGGTTGCAGCATTTTGTACATCAGCCACAAGCTGCATGAAATCCGTGCCTTGTGCACCCGCTGCACGGTGTTGCGCGCTGGCCGCGTCACCGGCGAGTGCGATCCGCGCCTGGAGAGCAACGCGTCGCTGAGCCAACGCATGATTGGCGCCGAGCCACCCACCTTGCAGCGCCAGCGCCAAAAACCTGGCGCGGTGGTGATGCAGGTGGTGGACCTGCATGTGCCGCGCAGCGAGCCCTTTGGGGTGGACATCCATGGGGTGAATTTCAGCTTGCGCGCAGGAGAAGTGTTGGGCATTGCTGGCGTATCGGGCAATGGGCAGCGCGAGCTGTTGGCCGCTTTGTCGGGCGAGGACTGCCGCGCCCCAGCCCAAGCCATGGCGCTTGACGGGCAAGCCGTTGGCAACTGGTCGCCAGCGGCGCGGCGCGCTTTGGGTTTGCACTTTGTGCCCGATGAACGATTGGGACGCGGTGCGGTGCCGGGCATGGACTTGGCGCACAACCTGTTGCTCACCCGACAAGAGGCGGTGGGGCGCTGGGGCTGGATTCATTTGCGCGCGTTGCGCGCCCAAGCGCAAGCGGTGATCGGGCGTTACCGTGTCAAGGCCAGTGGGCCACAAGCCCTGGCCCAGTCTTTGTCGGGTGGCAATTTGCAAAAGTTCATCGTCGGGCGCGAGATCGATGCACAGCCGCGGGTGCTGTTGTTGTCGCAGCCCACCTGGGGGGTGGACGTGGGCGCGACGGCC
This sequence comes from Limnohabitans sp., assembly GCA_964201395.1. GTDB lineage: Bacteria > Pseudomonadota > Gammaproteobacteria > Burkholderiales > Burkholderiaceae_C > Limnohabitans. Next base: position 6,806 of record CAXNFO010000063.1, on the reverse strand, counting down.
CACATCCGCGCGGCCATTTTGGGCTTGCGCGAGGCCGGTTGTGCGGTGCTGGTGGTCAGCGAAGAGCTCGATGAATTGTTTGAGCTTTGCGACGGCTTGCATGTGATGGCACAAGGCCGTTTGTCACCGCGTGTGGAGCGTGATCAAGCCGATGTGGCACTGATCGGCAGTTGGATGAGCGGCCTGTGGCCGGCACAAGCCAGCGCTGCATTGGCGGGGGCCGCATGATTCGTTTGGAGCCCCGTGCATTGCCTTCAGCCGCATGGACCTGGGCTGCGCCTTTTTTGGCCCTGGCCTTGACGGTGGTGTTGGGGGTGATGCTGTTTGCTGCGCTCGGCAAAGACCCCCTGGCAGCCTTGCGGGTGTTTTTTTGGGAGCCAATCAAAAGCCCTTATGCCCTGGGGGAGTTGGTGGTCAAGGCGACACCGTTGCTCATCATCGCACTGGGTTTGGCGCTGTGCTTTCGCGCCAATGTATGGAACATTGGGGCCGAGGGTCAGTACGTGATGGGGGCGATTGCCGCATCCGGGGTGGCTTTGCAGCTGGCTGGGGTGGCTGGTGCCTGGGTATGGGTCATCGTGGCCGGGGTGCTGGGCGGCATGCTGTGGGCGGCGTGCGTGGCCTGGTTGCGTGAGCGCTTTCACGCCAACGAAATTTTGGTCAGCCTGATGCTGGTGTATGTGGCGGTTCAGGTCTTGGGTTATTTGGTGTTCGGACCCTGGAAAGATCCGGCAGGCTACAACTTTCCGCAAACCCAAACCTTTGATGCGGCGACCCGCATCCCGCGATTGATGAGCGGCTCGCGCGTGCATTGGGGCATGGTGCTGTCCCTGGTGGGCGTGCTGGCCTTGTGGGTGTTTTTGTTTCGAACCCGCGCAGGTTGGGCGCAGCAAGTCGGCGGCTTGGCCCCGATGGCAGCGCGTTACGCGGGCTTTTCTTCTCGCCAATCGCTGTGGGTGGCTTTGCTGGTCTCGGGTGGTGCGGCGGGTTTGGCTGGCGGTTTGGAGGTGGCAGGCCCGATTGGTCAGCTCACGCCGTATGTGCCTGCGGGCTATGGCTTTGCCGCCATCATCGTGGCGTTTGTGGGTCGCTTGCACCCGGGGGGCATGGTGTTTTCGGCGCTGCTGATGAGCATGTTCTACATCGGTGGTGAGCTGGCGCAGTCGCGCTTGGGCTTGCCCAAATCGCTCACGGGGGTGTTCCAGGGCTTGCTGTTGTTTTGTTTGCTCACCTGCGATGTGCTGATCCATCAGCGGGTGCGCTGGGTGCCTGCCACCAGGGGGACAGCCTGATGGAGACCTACGCGCTGCTGCTGGCGGCCACCCTGCAAGCCGGCACGGTGCTGGCTTTGGCGGCCTTGGGCCTGCTCATCAATGAAAAAGCCGGTGTCGTTAACCTCGGGGCCGAGGGCATGATGTTGTGCGCTGCCATTGCAGGCTTTGCCACCGTGGTGCACACCGGCAGCGATGCCCTGGGTTTTGCCGCGGGCATGTTGGCTGGCGGGCTGATGGCTGCCGTGTTTGGCGCCTTGGTGGTGGGCCTCAACACCAACCCCTATGCCACCGGTTTGGCGCTGAGTTTGCTCGGCACGGGTTTGTCGGCTTTTGTGGGGGTGTCGTATGTACAAGCCAAAGTGCCTGAGCGCCAGAGTTACGCCGTGCCTTGGTTGAGCGATGTCCCATGGTTGGGAGAGGCTTTGTTCAAGCACCACCCCATGGTGTACGCCGTGATCGGATTAACCCTGTTTTTGATGTGGTGGTTTGAGCACGCGCGCACTGGTTTGGTGCTTCGTGCGGTGGGCGAGTCGCCCCAATCTGCGCATGCCTTGGGCCACCCGGTACGGCGCATCCGCATGGCAGCGGTCATCACTGGTGGCGCTTTGTGCGGTTTGTCGGGCGCGTATTTGTCCATCATTTACACCCCCTTGTGGGTCGAGGGCATGGTGGCGGGCAAGGGCTGGATCGCCTTGGCCCTGACCACTTTTGCCACCTGGCGTGCTGCCCGCGTTTTGTGGGGCGCTTATTTGTTTGGTGGGGTGACCATGCTGCAGTTTCACCTGCAAGCCAGTGGCTGGGAAATACCCAGCCAGTTTTTGAGCATGTGGCCTTATTTGGCCACCATTGTGGTGCTGGCCTTGATTTCGAAAAACCCCATCTGGATCAAAGCCAATATGCCGGCTTCGCTTGGCAAATCCTTCACACCGGGCTCATAATGCCCCTTGTTTTTTTTCGTTCATCAAAGGAAATTTCATGACGCATGTGAGCAAACGTTCTTGGTTGAAAACCCTGGCCTTGGGCACCGTGGCTGCGGCCGTGTTGGTGGCTTGTGGCAAAAAAGAAGAACCCAAAGTGGTGGAGGCGCCCAAGCCCGAACCCCTGAAAATTGCCTTTGCCTATGTCGGCCCTGTGGGCGACGGCGGCTGGACGTTTGCACATGACAACGCGCGCAAGGCCATCGAGGCCGAGTTTGGCGACAAGATCAAAACCTCGTTCGTTGAGAACGTGCCCGAGTCGGCCGACGCTGAACGCGTCATCCGCGACATGGCCAGCCAAGGCAACAAGTTGATTTTTGGCACCACCTTTGGCTATATGGAACCCATGCTCAAAGTGGCAGCCGATCACAAGGACATCAAGTTCGAGCACGCCACCGGCTACAAACAAGCTGAAAACATGCGCACCTATGACAGCCGTACCTATGAGGGTGCTTACATGGCGGGTGTGATTGCGGGCAAGATGACCAAGAACAACACCTTGGGTGTGGTGGCATCTATTCCCATCCCAGAGGTGGTGCGCAACATCAACAGCTTCACCATGGGTGCGCAATCGGTCAACCCCAAAATCAAAACCAAGGTGGTGTGGGTTAACGAGTGGTTCAACCCACCCAAAGAGACCGAAGCCGCGACTTCATTGATCAATGGCGGTGCCGATGTGTTGTTCCAAAACACCGATTCGGCCGCAGTGCTCAAAACCGCCGAAGAAAAAGGCAAGCGCGCTTTTGGCTGGGACTCGGACATGACCGCTTACGGCCCCAAAGCCCACTTGGCTTCGGCCATCATCAACTGGACGCCTTACTACAGCAAAGCCACCCGCGAGGCCTTGGAAGGCAAGTGGGCTGGTGGTGGGGCCGTGTGGTGGGGCGTGAAAGAAGGCGCGATCGACATCGTGTCCATTGCCGAAGACGTGCCTGCCGACATCAAGGCCAAAGTGGCAGAGATCAAAGCGGGATTGAAAGATGGCAGCTTTGTGATTTGGAAGGGCCCGATTGTCGACAACACGGGCAAAGAGGTTTTGAAAAAGGGTGATGCAGCCGATGACAAGTTTTTGGGTGGCTTGAATTTCTACGTCAAAGGTGTGGAAGGCAAAGTACCGGGTGGCGACAAAAAGTAAACCAACCGGTTGCTGATGAAAAAAACCGCCGCAAGGCGGTTTTTTTTCGGGCGTCAAAAAGCCTGGGGCAAAATCATCGCCACACTTTGACCGATGAACCTGTGCATTGGAGACGCGAACCATGAATTTTTCAGCCATCGACCCAGCCCGCTTGCCAGAGCTGTTGTGCGCCATGCCCAAGGCCGAGTTGCATTTGCACATTGAAGGCAGCTTGGAGCCCGAGTTGATGTTTGAGTTGGCCCGGCGCAACCGGGTGCGATTGCCGCATGCGGATGTGGCGGCGGTGCGCGAGGCCTATGCCTTCACCAATTTGCAAAGCTTTTTGGACATTTATTACGCTGGCGCCAGTGTGCTGCAGCAACCGCAAGATTTTTATGACTTGGCATGGGCTTACTTTGAGCGCGCTGCCGCCGATCATGTGGTGCACGCCGAGATCTTTTTTGATCCGCAAACCCATACCCAGCGCCGGGTGTCCATGCGCACCGTGGTCAGTGGTTTGCACCGCGCTTGTGAAGACGCGCGCACCAAGTGGGGCATGGATGCGCAATTGATCATGTGTTTTTTGCGCCATCTGAGCGAGGACGAGGCCTTCGAGACCTTGGAGCAAGCCATGCCGTTTCGCGACCAAATTATGGGCGTGGGATTGGATTCCAGCGAGGTGGGCCACCCACCTGAAAAGTTTGTGCGCGTTTTTGCGCGCGCACGTCAACTGGGCTTTCGTTGTGTGGCCCATGCGGGCGAGGAGGGGCCACCGGCCTATATTTGGTCGGCCTTGGATTGCTTGCATGCCGAACGCATTGACCATGGTGTGCAAGCCACCCAGGATGCTGCCCTGATGCAGCGATTGGCCCAAGAGCGCACGCCCTTGACAGTGTGCCCCCTGTCCAACATCAAGCTGTGCGTGTTTCCCGATTTGGCTGCGCACAATTTGCCCGCTTTGCTCGATGCAGGTTTGTGCGCATCGCTGCACTCCGACGACCCAGCCTACTTTGGCGGTTACATCAATGAGAACTTTTTACAAACCTTTGCGGCTTTGCCCTTGACGGCCACACATGCCTACCAATTGGCGCGCAACAGCTTTGAGGCCAGTTTCGTTCCAGAGGCGCAAAAGCAAGCCTGGGTGGCACAGTTGTATGCCTGTTTTGTGGCGTTCGGTGCATAAAGCGCAGCTTGGGTGTCGCCAGCGTGCACGCCCTGTACCGCGTTTACTGGCTTTCCACATTGACAAGGCGATGGGCTGAATGCACATTTGCGGCATGTTTTTTGGAGACCTTTGATGTTGAAACGTTTGACCCGCCGCAGCCTGGCTTTGCTTTTGTCGTTGGCCTGTGTGGGCGTGATGGCCCAAAGCGATTACCCGAATAAACCCATTCGCATGGTGGTGGCTTGGCCACCTGCCAGTGGCATTGACATCGTGATGCGCCACATCTCTGAGGCTTTGCGCGTCGAGTTGGGACAGCCGGTCATCATTGAAAACCGCGCTGGTGCTGCCGGTGCTTTGGGCTCGGTGGCCGTGGCCAATGCCGCGCCCGATGGCTATACCTTGTTGTTCAACTCGGCGGCCATGAACATGCTGGCCGCCATGGGCACCCCCACGCAGTACAGCATGCCCGACTCATTCACCCCGGTGGTGAATGTGTTTTCTTCGCCCATGGTGTTGGTGGCGCACCCATCGCTCGACATCAAGTCGCCCCAAGACCTGGTGGCCCTGGCCAAAGCCAAAAAAGGCGATTTGTTTTATGCCACCTCGGGCCACGGTGCACCTTCGCATTTTGTGGCCGAGTTGTTCCGTGCCCGCACCGGCATCGAGGCCACCGCCGTGCCCATGAAGGGCTCGCCCCAGGCCATGCTGGAGCAAATTTCAGGTCGGGTGGCATTCCACTTTGCCGTGGCTTCTACCGCCTTGGCACCGGCCAAAGACGGCAAGGTCAAGGCGGTGGCGGTGACCAGCAAGTCGCGCTTGTCTGTCGCCCCAGACATTCCCACCATGGAAGAATTGGGCTTTAAAAACTTCAATGCCAGTTACTGGAATGGTGTGTTTGGCCCCAAAGGCCTGCCGGCACCGATCGCCGAGCGCTTGGCCAATGCCTTCAACAAGGTGATGGCCCGCCCCGACATCCAGGAAAAGCTCATGCCCACCGCCAATGAGATCGACACCAGCAGCAGCCCGGCACGATTCACCAGCGTGATCCGTGACGACTTGGCTGTGTGGAGCGAAGTGGTCCGCTACGCCAAGATCAAACCCGAGTGATCGGGCTTTGAGTGGGCAGGTCGGCCATCAGGCCCGGGCTTGCCAGCCGCCATCGATGGGAATGGGTGTGCCGGTGATGTCACCCGCATCATCGCTGCACAAAAAAGCCGCCAAAGCCCCTACCTTGCTGGGCTGAACAAATCGTTTGGAGGGTTGGCGGGCTTTCAAAAAATCAGCCGTCAATGCCTCTTCGCTCACCCCGGCGTCTTGCGCCCTTTGGGTGATCAGTTGTTTCAAGTGCGGCGTGTGCACGGCAGCTGGGCACAGCGCATTGCAGGTGATGTGGTACTCGGCGCATTCCAGCGCCACCACCTTGGTCAGCCCGACCAAGCCATGCTTGGTGGCCACATAGTCGCTGCGGTTGGCCGTTCCCTCGACGCCGTAAATGGACGCCAGGTTGATGATGCGGCCCCAATTGCGCGCTTTCATGCCAGGCACTAAGCGGTGCATGAAGTGGTAGGGCGCACTCAAATTCACCGCGAGCGCATACGTCCATTTGTCGGGGGAGAGGTTTTCAATGGCCGCATCGTGGCGCGTCACTGCGTTGTTGACCAAGATGTCGACATGGCCATACAGCCGCTCGGCCTCGATGACCATGGCGTCGATGTCTTCGGGTTTGGAGATGTCTGCACCGTGGTAGTGGGCTTGGGCACCGGTGTCGCGCAACACCTGCAACTGGTTTTGGATCAAAGCATCATCGCCAAATCCATTGATCAACACGTTGCAACCTTGGCGTGCCAGGGCCGCAGCGATTTCAAAACCAATGCCCCCCAACGAGCCGGTGATCAGGGCAGATTTTCCTTGGAGCATGGTTGTCCTTGTGTGTGCAGTTCAATCGTTCATTGGCCGTGGCGCAAACGGGTGCCCAAAATTTGCCCGGTGGTGAAGCTGCCACCCACACCGGCCAAAAACAACAAGGTTTGCGCCGCTTGCTCGGGCAGGTTGGCCGTGCCCAGCACATCGAGGGCAATTTTTTCGTCCCACAGGTGGGGGTTGGCGTCGCGCGCGAGTGGGGTGTCGGTCATGCCGGGGTTCAAGCCATTCACGGTGACGCCGTATTTCCCCAGGCTCAGCGCCAGGCTTTTGGTCAGGGCAATCATGCCGCCTTTGGACGCCGCGTAGTGCGCATAGGTTTGGCTGCCATACAAACCGCGGTCAGAGGTGAGCAA
>CAXNFO010000062.1:0-8280 GCA_964201395.1 Limnohabitans sp. | reverse complement strand
CACCGCCGCCAAGGGCGTCGCTCGGTGTATTGCCGCCAAGGCCATGTGACCTTGGCCCGTGGCGACCAAGAAACCACCTTGCTGCATCTTGACCTCGGCCCCGTGGCCCGCCTGCTCAAGCAAGAGGACATGTCGGTCTCCCACCTTCTGGCCGCTGTGGCCTGCGCCTGGTCGCTGGGGGTCAGCCCCACCCTGATGCGGGCAGGCTTGAAAAATTTCCGCCAAAAAAGTGAATCTGCGTCTCAAGAAAAAGCAAGGATGAAAGCCTGATGGACATCTCACGCATCCGCGCCCTGCGCGGCCCCAACCTGTGGACCCGCCACACCGCCATCGAAGCCATGGTGCTGTGTGAGGGCAATGAGTGCAATATCTCCTCCGTGCCTGATTTTGAACAGCGCTTGCGCCATCTTTTCCCAGGTTTAGGGCAGTTGCGCACCACCCAACAAGGCGCCGCTTTGAGCATGGCCCACGCCATTGAAGACGCCACCTTGCACATGCAAATCGCAGCCGGATGCCCCGTCACCTTCAGCCGCACCACCCTGACACCCGAAGCTGGCATGTACCAAGTGGTGGTCGAGTACAGCGAGGAGGATGTCGGTCGCCTGGCCCTGCAATTGGCGCAGTCGCTGTGCCAAGCCGCTTGGGACAACACCGCGTTCGACATGGACGCAGCCCTGTCCCAACTGAGCGCTCTGGACGAAGATATCCGCTTGGGCCCGTCCACCAGTTCCATCGTGAACGCTGCCCTGGTGCGTGGCATCCCTTATCGCCGCCTCACCGAGGGCAGCATGGTGCAATTTGGTTGGGGCAGCAAACAACGCCGCATCCAAGCGGCCGAAACCGACTCCAGCAGCGCCATCGCCGAAGCCATTGCGCAAGACAAAGACCTGACCAAAAAACTCTTGCATGCCGCGGGCGTGCCGGTGCCACAAGGGCGCCCGGTGCTGGACGCTGACGATGCATGGCTGGCGGCACAAACCATTGGCACACCTGTGGTGGTCAAACCGCGTGACGGCAACCAAGGCAAGGGCGTGACGGTCAACATCAGCACCCGCGAAGAAGTGCAAGCCGCCTTCCACAACGCCGCCAAGTTCCGCGACGAAGTGATGGTCGAGCGCTTTTTGCCCGGCAGCGATTACCGTTTGTTGGTGGTGGGTGACAAATTGGTGGCAGCCGCACGCCGCGAACCCCCTTTGGTGATTGGCGACGGTCAGCACACTGTGCGCGAACTGGTCGAGCGGGTGAATGCCGACCCACGTCGGGGCGAGGGACATTCCACCTCTCTGACCAAAATTCGCTTTGACGAAGTGGCCCTGGCACGCCTCAAAGATCAAGGCTTGGGTGCCGAATCTGTGCCCAGCAAAGGCGTGCGGGTGATTTTGCGCAACAACGCCAACCTCTCCACCGGTGGCACGGCCACCGATGTGACCGACGACGTGCACCCCGAAGTGGCCGCACGCGCCATCGCAGCCGCCCAAATGGTGGGGCTTGATGTTTGCGGTGTGGACATTGTTTGCGAATCGGTGCTGCGCCCGCTGGAAGCCCAAAGCGGCGGCGTGGTCGAAGTCAACGCGGCACCGGGACTGCGCATGCATTTGCAACCCTCTTATGGCAAAGGCCGCGATGTGGGCAAAGCCATCATGTCGATGCTGTATGCGCCTGGCGATGACGGTCGCATTCCGGTGATTGCGGTCACTGGCACCAACGGCAAAACCACCACCGTGCGACTCACCGCCCACCTGCTGCGCACCCACGGACTGCGTGTGGGCATGACCAACACCGATGGCGTGTACGTGCAAGGGCGTCAAATCGACAGTGGCGACTGCAGCGGCCCCCGCAGTGCGCGCAATGTGCTCGCACACCCCCATGTGGATGCCGCCGTGCTCGAGACCGCCCGCGGTGGCATGCTGCGTGAAGGCTTGGCCTTTGATCGCTGCAGTGTGGCGGTGGTGACCAATATTGGCATGGGCGATCACCTGGGCCTGAACTACATCACCACGGTTGAAGATTTGGCGGTGCTCAAGCGCATGATTGTGCAAAACGTCGCCACCAGTGGCATGGCGGTGCTCAACGCCGCCGACCCCATGGTCGCGGCCATGGCCAGCAACTGCCCCGGACAAGTGACGTTTTTTGCACTCGACCCGCACCAACCCACCTTGACCACCCACCGTGCCCAAGGCAAGCGGGTGTTGTTTGTCGAGGACGATCAACTCGTCGCCGCCGAAGGCAAGTTCGAAATCCGCATCCCTTTGTCGCAAATTCCCCTGACCCGTTCGGGCGCCATCGGCTTTCAAATTGAAAACGCCATGGCCTCGGTGGCCGCTGCCTGGGCCAGCGACATTCCTTGGACCACCATCGCACTCGGTTTGTCCACTTTTGTGAGCGACGCCATGGCCGTGCCCGGTCGCTTCAATGTGTTTGACTATAAGGGCGCCACCTTGATTGCCGACTACGGCCACAACCCCGACGCCATCAAAGCCTTGGTGCAGGCCGTGACCAATTTGCCCGCCAATCGGCGCAGTGTGGTCATCTCTGGGGCGGGCGATCGCCGCGATGAAGACATCCGCCAGCAAACCCGCATCATTGGGGAAGCCTTTGACGATGTGGTTTTGTTTCAAGACGCTTGCCAACGCGGTCGTGCCGATGGCGAGGTGCTGGCTTTGTTGCGCCAAGGTTTGGACGGCGCGCGGCGCACCAGACACATTGAAGAAATTCGCGGCGAATTCACCGCCATCGATGCCGCCATTGACCGGCTCACCCCCGGTGATTTGTGCCTGATTTTGATCGACCAAATCGAAGAAGCTTTGGCCCACATCACCCGACGGGTGCACGAAAACCGCAGCAGCTTGAACGAGCACTGAGGCCCGCACCGCATGATGTTGCTTGAAGCTTGTCTTCAAGGAACACGGTGGTGCCAATAGCGCGGATGGGCCCAGCGCTCGCAGTGCACTTCGTCGGCCTGTGCCGAGCGCCACCGGCCCGCACCACAGCGCACACTCTCCAACACCGTGATGCCTTGCGCTTGGTAGCGCGCCATCACCGCCGCTGTCGGATGGCCAAATCGGTTGCGATAGCCCGCCTGCACCCATGCCCAACGGGGTGACACCGCTGCCAAAAAATCCGATGTTGACGAGGTGTTGCTGCCATGGTGGGGCACCAACAACACATCCGCGCTCAATGCCGATGAACCATTGGCCCGCAGAGGCAGGTTGTCGACCAATGCCCTCTCTTGCGCCGCCTCAATGTCACCGGTGAGCAGCACCGATGCACCACGGGCTTGCACGCTGAGCACGCAACTCAAGGTGTTGGGTTTGGCGCGTTCGCTGGGGCTGTCGTGGAAGGGGTGCAAGAACTCAAACCGCACCCCATCCCATTCCCAACCCACACCGGCCCTGCAAGCTTGGCCGGGACGCCATTGGTGCAAGGGGTGTGAGGGTGGCAGCGATCCCCACCAAGGCGTGTTTGGGTTCATTTGCAACACCGCAGCGGCGCCGCCAGTGTGGTCGCTGTCTGAATGGCTCAGCACCAAAGCATCCAAGCGCAAGCCCCAGGCGCGCAGCAAGGGCAACAAAACGCGCTGACCGGCGTCGGTCTCGCGTGAATAGCGCGGCCCTGCATCAAACAACAACACATGGCCGGCGGTGCGCACCAACACGGCATGACCTTGACCAATGTCGGGGAACCACACCTCCACGTCCCCGGCTGCTGGACCTGGCACTTGCCACATCAGGGCTGGCGCCATCCAGGCTAGGCCCATAGCGCGCAGCCCCCAAGGCAAGCGCATGGCCAGCATCACTGCCCCCCATGTGGCCGCAACCGTGGCCCATGGCGCAGGGGCCGGGGAACTCCACACCCCCAGGGGCCAATCCGCCAACATTTGCAAGCACCACAACAAGCCTTGCAAAGAAATGGCGGCCCATTCCCAAGCCCATGGAAAGATGGCACCCAGCATGCACAACGGGGTGACCCACAAGGTCACCCAAGGAATGGCCAGGGCATTGGCCAACAACCCCACCAGCGACACCTGCTGAAAAAACAACAAAGTCAAAGGGGCCAGGCACAGCGTGAGCACCCATTGCTCTCGGCACAAACGCCACACGCGCTGCGCCAACGAAGCGCTGGCGCTGTGTTGGTGCGCGCCGACATCGGTGGCAAACAACACACCGACCGCCACAAAGCTGAGCCAAAAGCCCGCTTGCCCCAAAGCCCATGGGTCGAACAAGACCACCACCGCACAAGCGGCCAACCAAACCTGGGGCCAAGGCCAGCGCCGCCCGCTGGCCGCCAAAACCGTGACCAGGCACAGCATCCAGATGGTGCGCTGCGCTGGAATGCCCCAGCCGCTGAACACGGCATACAGCACCGCCAACCCCAAGCCAGCCCAGCGCGCGGCTTGATCGGCAGGCACCCACAAACACCAGGAGGGGCCCCAGCGGTCGCTGCGCCGCCAAACCCAAGCCACCCACACCGCACACAGCCAAGCGAACATGGTCACATGCAATCCCGAAATGCTGACCAAATGGGCCACGCCGGTGGCCCGAAAAACATCCCAATCAGCGCGCTCAATGCTGGCCTGATCGCCCATCAGCAAGGCGCTGATCAGGCCAGACCATTGGGGGTCTGGGATGCGCGCTTGGATGCGTTCACGCATCCACTGACGCCCCTGTGCCACCGGGTATTGCCAGGTGGCTTCCAAGCGAACGGGCGGCGCATCTGCGCGGCCTGCCCGCACATAGCCGGTAGCCCCCAAGTTTTGCTCCCACATCCACAGTTCAAAGTCAAAGCCGTTGGGATTGACCTGCCCGTGGGGCTGTTTGAGCCGCACCACCATGCGCCAACGCTCACCCGCCTTCAAGTTCGGTGCCGAGCCATGCTCTTGAAAACCCCAGCGCCCCGAATACCAACCCAGCAAAACCTCTGGTGGCAGCGACACGCGCTCACCTTGCCAGTGGGCCGACTCAATGGCCAAGCGAAAACGCAAGCTGTCTTCGGTGCGCTGCGGCAAGGCCGAGACCACGCCCACCACCGTCACATCACGCCCTTCCAAATGCGGCGACAACAAGCGTTCGGCATGCCAGACGGCGCGCAGCCCTGCCACAGCAAACACCAGCCCCAAGACGGGAAAAAACACCTGCACCCAGGCCATGCGGGGCCACAACCGGGAAACACGCCCACCCAGCCACACGCAACAAAGTGCAGCCAAGCCACAGGCGACATAGGCCGCCGATGCCCACAAGGGTTGGTGCCCAAGATGACACGCGGCGGCGGCCACACAGGCCAGTGCCGCAGGGGTGATGCGGTCTTGGCCGCGGTTTGGGTTCATGCGCCCTCCCACAGGGGCAAGCATTGGCCCCCGCGCGCATGAATTTACCCCTATTTAGTTACTGACAGACTTCTTTTTTCAGCAAGGCCTGCACCGAGCCTGGGCGAATGGGGGTTTCGCGCACCCGCCATTCGGTCTCGTCTTGGCTCGACAGCGGTGCGCCCTTGCCCTGGGGTTGCTCGTAAAAGCTAATGGACAGCCTGGCCACCATGTCGGAGATGCAATGCACCCGCCAACGGGTCAAGGTCGACTTGACCTTGGGCTGGGCCACAGCGCCAGGGGTGCCCGATGCAGTCAGGACATCGGTCAGTTCTGTCAATGTCCAGGCATAGCGGGTGACGTGGGCTGCCTTGACCGAAGCCGAATCAAAAAAATGGGTGAGTTGCTCTGTTTTTTCCAGCTCTTTCCATTCAGCACGGGCGGTGCCGCAAAACAAGACAGGGGAAAAGAGCAAAGCCCAGGTCGCGGCCGCCACCAGGTGGCGGGCAGCAGGCAAGGAACAGATGATCGGGGTTTTCATACCAGGTGTATCGGCAGCAAGTGATGGTTTCTTGAATCCATTTTCACGGCCTCAGCCAAGCCACGCTGGCCTAGGCCGCTACACTGCGGGCCCTGCCCCCCATGGGACAACCCTTTTCACCGGAGAACTGCATGCTGATCGCCGAACAACTCAAAGCCTTGAACATCACCTTGCCCCCCGTGGCCACACCCGCCGCGGCCTATGTGCCCTTTGCCATCACTGGAAATTTGGTGTTTTTGAGTGGTCATATTGCACGCCAAGATGGCAAACCCTGGGTCGGTCAACTCGGCCTGAACACCGACACCGCCACCGGCCAAGCCGCCGCGCGGTCCATCGCCATTGACCTCATCGGCACCTTGCAAGCGGCCTGCCAATCGCAAGGCAAAACTTTGGAAGATGTGAAACGGATTGTCAAAGTGCTCAGCCTGGTCAACTCCACGCCCACTTTCACCGAGCAACACCTGGTGACCAATGGCTGCAGCGAACTGCTGGCCCAGGTGTTTGGACCGCGCAGCGCCCACGCCCGCAGTGCCTTTGGCGTGGCCCAGTTGCCCATGGGTGCTTGCGTAGAAATCGAACTGATCGCGGAGCTGGGCTGAAAACCAGCCGTTGATCGGCAGACCCCAAGCCTTTCGGGTGCCATCAACTCGAAGCCAGGGGCAGGCCAGGTCAAGCGCCCTTAAAGCACCCGCCGAACGGCATTGGGCTTGAAGCCCAAATCGGCCGCCTTGCCCTTGCGCCCGCGCACCAGCATGGCGTTGTTGAGGCTTCGGATTTCCAGCGTTTCCTCACGGTCTTTGCCGCCGCGCCCCACGCCCACAATGCACACGCTGCGGGTATAGGCCGCAGCACCTGCCAAGCTGTCTTTGTCTTCCAAGTCGATCAACATCAAACCCCTGCCGCCTTTTTCCATGGCCTTGAGTTCGCTGATGGCAAAGGTCAAGATGCGCCCGCCGGTAGAGGCACAGGCCACATGGGTGGCGATGGGTAGCGGTGTTTCGCCGTTGCCGCCGCCCACCAAAGAGGGGCAGCAGACGGTTTCACCCTCGCCCAAGCTGATGAAAGCCTTGCCGCCTTTGTTGCGGGAAATCAGGTTATCGATGCAGCACACAAAACCGTAGCCGCCAGAGCCACTCAGCAACAAGGTGAGCGTGCCTGGGCCGGCAAAGTAATGCACCAGTTGTGTACCGGCTTCTACGTCTACCAAGGTGGTGACGGGTTGGCCATCGCCCCTGGCGCCAGGCAAGGAGGCGACAGGCACCGAGTACACCCGCCCGTTGGAGCCAAAGGCGATCAGTTGGTCCACGGTGCGGCACTCAAAGGTGTCGTACAACTCGTCGCCCGCTTTGAAGGCAAAGCCCATCGGGTCGTGGCCATGACCGGTGCGGGCACGCACCCAACCTTTGGCGGACACGACCACGGTGACGGGTTCGTCAATCACCTTGACTTCAGCCACGGCTTTTTTCTCGGCTTGAATCAGCGTACGGCGTGGGTCGGCAAAAGTTTTGGCGTCGGCCTCAATCTCTTTGACCATCAAGCGGCGCAGCGAGGTGGCGCTGCCCAAAATGTCTTCCAAACGGCCCTGCTCTTCGCGCAATTCTTTGAGTTCTTGCTCGATCTTGATGGCTTCCAACCTGGCCAACTGGCGCAAGCGGATGTCCAAAATATCGTCGGCTTGGCGCTCACTCAGCTTGAAGCGCTCGATGAGGGCAGGCTTGGGCTCGTCGCTGTGGCGGATGATGCGAATCACCTCGTCGATGTTGAGCAACACCAACTGACGGCCTTCCAAAATATGGATACGTGCTAGCACCTTGTCCAATCGGAATTGCGAACGCCGCTGCACCGTGGTTTGCCTGAAGGCAATCCACTCTTCCAGCATTTGGCGCAGGGTTTTGGGCACGGGGCGACCGTCCAAACCGACCATGGTCAGGTTGATGGACGAGGAGCTTTCCAAACTGGTGTGGGCCAGCAAGGTGGTGATGAGTTCTTGTTGTTCGATGGTGCGGGTTTTGGGCTCGAACACCAAACGCACCGGCGCGTCTTTGCTGGACTCATCTCGCACCCCATCCAGCACCGCCAAGATGGTGGTTTTGAGTTGGGTTTGCTCAGGTGTCAGCGCTTTTTTGCCCGTCTTGACCTTGGGGTTGGTGAGCTCTTCAATCTCTTCCAGCACTTTTTGACTGCTGACACCGGGGGGCAATTCGGTCACCACCAACTGCCATTGACCACGGGCCAAGTCTTCGATCACCCAACGCGCCCGCACTTTCAGCGAGCCGCGTCCGGTGGCATAAGCGTCTGAAATATCGGCGGCGCTGCTGATGATTTGGCCACCGCCCGGGTAATCGGGGGCAGGCAAAATTTGCAGCAACTCTTGGTGGCTGAGCTTGGGGTTTTTGATCAGCGCGACACAGGCATCGGCCACTTCGCGCAGGTTGTG
>CAXNFO010000061.1:0-8334 GCA_964201395.1 Limnohabitans sp. | reverse complement strand
GCGCATCGACACCGGCCAAAATTTGCCCAAAAGCCTCGCTGTGCGCTTGTGCATGGGCCACTTGCGCCGGCAAGGCTGCCAACAAATCGGCCTCGCGTTGGGCTGGACTGCGCTGTTCTAGTTCGTCGTAAAAAGCGTTCATGGCAATGTGGTGTGTGCTGCGCCAGGCCTTGGTGGGCGCAGGTGCAAGATCATGGGTGGTGCGGGCAGGGTTCAGGCCAACCAGCGCTTGCGCCGCTTATAGCTTTTGACGTCTTTGAAGCTCCGACGTTCACCGCCACCCATGCCCAGGTAAAACTCTTTGACGTCTTCGTTGTTGGCCAATTCGCTGGCCACGCCGTCCATGACGATGCGACCCGACTCCATGATGTAGCCATAGTCGGCGTACTTCAAGGCCATGTTGGTGTTTTGCTCGGCGAGCAAAAAAGTGACCTTTTCTTTCTCGTTCAGGTCTTTGACGATGTTGAACACCTCTTCCACGATTTGCGGTGCCAAGCCCATGGAAGGCTCATCAAGCAACACCATGTTCGGGTTGGCCATCAATGCGCGGCCAATGGCGCACATTTGCTGCTCACCGCCCGAGGTGTAGGCGGCTTGTGAAGTGCGGCGGGTTTTCAAGCGCGGAAAGTAGTTATAGACCTTTTCCAAATTGGCCGCGATCTCGCCCTTGTCGGTGCGGGTATAGCTGCCGGTCATCAGGTTTTCTTCAATCGTCAAGTGGGCAAAGCAATGCCGACCCTCCATCACCTGCACCACCCCGCGCTGCACCAAGTCGGCGGGCGACAGGTTTTCAATGCGCTCACCGCGCAATTCAATGCTGCCCTTGGTGACCTCGCCGCGCTCACCCCGCAGCAAATTGGAGACGGCGCGCAAGGTGGTGGTTTTGCCCGCACCATTGCCACCCAAAATGGTGACGATCTTGCCGTTAGGTACCTGCAATGACACGCCCTTCAAAACCAAGA
Organism: Limnohabitans sp.; assembly: GCA_964201395.1. GTDB lineage: Bacteria > Pseudomonadota > Gammaproteobacteria > Burkholderiales > Burkholderiaceae_C > Limnohabitans. The sequence goes on along the minus strand of CAXNFO010000061.1, from coordinate 7,372 downwards.
TGACGTGGTTGTAAATGACCTCGATGCCACTGACGTTGAGAACGATGCTGTTGGGTTCCATGTCTTGCCTTGTTCAACCAATCGCCAAGCCTGCACGGCAAGCCTGGCGATTGGGGGCTCGGGGGAGCCCCCAGCCGGACCTGCGCACGCCAGTGGCGCACACAAGCCAGGCCTTGCCAATCACGACTGGCAGTCTTGACCGGTGCGGCGGGTCCACTTCTTCTCGGCCGCGTACTTGTCGGCGGCGGCCTTGATCATGGGCTTGATGATCGCATCGTCTTGTTGCATCCAGTCACTGGTGAAGTTCCACTTTTTGCCATCCCACTGGTGCATGCGCGCCCAAGAAGCGCCCTGGTGGTCTGCACAAGAGGTGGAGATGGGGCGCATCACGCCCTTGAAGCCCAAGGCGTCGAGCTTGGCTTGGGTCAGGTTGAGGTTTTCATAACCCCAGCGCGCTTGCTCGGCGGAAACCCACTTGCCTTTGCCATAACGTTCTTGTGCAGCGCGCACACCTTCGACAGCAAACATGGCGGCGGTCAAACCACGCATGTACAACACCTCACCCACCTCGGCTTTGGGTCCCGTGCCTTGGCCTTTGTCGTGCACCTTGGCCAACACCTCTTTGACCACCGCTGCATTGGGCTCAGCACCGTGTTGCAAAGCCAAGGCGTTGTAGCCTTTGGCGCCATCGCCCACGTCTTTCACATCAGGCTCGGCACCGGCCCACCACACGCCATACATTTTGTCGCGCGGAAAGCCCGTGGCCACGGCTTCTTTGAGGGCGGTGGAGTTCATCACGCCCCAGCCCCAGTTGAGCACATAGTCGGGGCGGTTTTGGCGAATTTGCAACCAGGTGGCTTTTTGCTCCACACCGGGGTGGGCCACGGGCAGCAAGCTCAGCACAAAGCCATGCATGGCGGCGCGCTCTTGCAGCAGGGGAATGGGCTCTTTGCCAAACGGACTGTCGTGATAAACCAAGGTGATTTTTTTGCCCTTGAGCTTGTCAAAGCCACCTTCTTTGGCCGCCAGGTGCTGGATCAAAATATCAGCAGCACCCCAGTAGGTGCCGGTCAGCGGAAAGTTCCACTTGAACACCTGGCCATCGGCCGATTCGCTGCGGCCATAGCCCGCAGTGATCAGGGGGATCTTGTCGCCGGGGGCTTTTTCGGTCAGCGCAAACGTGATGCCGGTGGACAAAGGTTGGAACACGGTGGCACCGCCGTTTTTGCCTTTGAGGCGCTCGTAGCACTCGACGCCACGGTCGGTGGCATAGCCGGTTTCGCACTCTTCAAACGACACCTTCACGCCGTTGATGCCACCGCGGGCATTGACCAACTTCAGGTAGTCGGCATAGCCATTGGCGAAGGGCACGCCATTGGGTGCATAAGCGCCAGTGCGATACACCAGCAAGGGGAAAAACTGATCTTTGGGCTGGGCCAAAGCCGGTGTGGCCACGCTGGCGACCACAGCCGCCACGGCCATGCCGGCCGCGAGGGTGAATTTACGCAATTTCAAGCTCATCAATGTCTCCTTTAGAAAATAAACAACGGAAAAAAACTCAATGCGGGAAGGGCCATACGCGCAGCTTTTGCTTGCCCAGGCTCCACAGACGCGCCAGGCCATGCGGCTCGACGATCAAAAACCAAACAATCAAGGCACCAAACACCATGTACTCGGCATGCGAAATGAACGCCGTTGACACATCAAACCCAAAGAGGCCACCCAACAATGGAATGGCTTGATTCAGGAAAATGGGCAGCACCACGATGAAGGCCGCACCAAAAAAGCTCCCCATGATGGAGCCCATGCCGCCAATGATGACCATGAACAGCAAAGAGAAGGAGCGGTCCACCGAGAACGCTGCCGGCTCCCAAGCGCCCAAATGGATAAAGCCCCACAGGGCACCAGCCACGCCCACGATGAAAGAGCTGACGGCAAAGGCGCTCAATTTGGCGTACATCGGGCGAATGCCAATCACCGCGGCGGCCACGTCCATGTCACGAATGGCCATCCACTCGCGCCCAATCGCGCTGCGCACCAGGTTTTTGGCCAACAAGGCAAACACCACCAATATGGCCAAGCAAAAAATGTACTTTTGAACCGGGGTGTCAATCGGTTGGCCAAACACCTGCAAGTTGGACACCGACACCGAACCCGACGAGGTGTTGTTGGTGAACCACTTGATGCGCAAGAACGCCCAGTCGCAGAAAAATTGCGCTGCCAAGGTGGCGACAGCCAGATATAAACCCTTGACGCGCAAGCTGGGTATGCCGAAAAAGATACCCACCAAGGTGGCAAAGAATCCGCCCGACAGCAGCGCCACCAACAAAGGCATGTCGTCAACGCGGATGAAGGTGTTGTAGGCTGCGTAGGCGCCCACCGCCATGAAGCCCCCCGAGCCCAGTGAAATTTGGCCGCAGTAGCCGACCAAAATGTTCACGCCCAACGCAGCCAGCGACAAGATCAAAAAGGGGATCAAGATGGCGCGGTACAGGTACTCATCGACCAGCAAGGGCACGCCAATGAAGGCAAACACCACCAAGGCCAGAATGGCCCAGCGGTCCTGGGCGATCGGGAAGATTTGCTGATCGCCCCGGTAGCTGGTTTTGAATTGACCGTTTTCTCTATAAAACATGTTGCCTGCGTTTCACTTTAAATCGTTTCAGTTCGAGACGCTTCTGTCAGACGCGATCGATGATTTTTTCGCCAAACAAACCTTGCGGGCGAAACAACAACACCACCAGCGCCAGCACATAGGCGAACCAAATTTCAATACCGCCACCCACGTAGGGGCCTAAAAACACCTCGGAGAGCTTCTCTCCAACGCCAATGATCAGCCCACCCAAAATCGCACCGGGCACCGAGGTCAGGCCACCCAAAATCACCACCGGCAAGGCGCGCAAAGCCACGGCCGACAGGGAAAATTGCACGCCCAGCTTGCTGCCCCAAATCATGCCGGCGACCAAGGCCACCACACCCGCCACGCACCACACAATGACCCAAATGCGGTTGAGTGGGATGCCAATCGATTGCGCCGCTTGGTGGTCATCGGCCACCGCACGCAGGGCGCGACCGGTGGAGGTTTTTTGGAAGAACAAGGTCAGCATGGCCACCAAGGCTGCCGAAATGCCCGCGGCGATCAGGTCTTCTTGGCTGACCAACAGACCGCCCTCAAACACGGTGTCAAACAGCATCAAAGGCTCTTTGGGCATGCCAATGTCGATCTTGTAAATGTCCGAGCCAAAAATGGTTTGTCCCAAACCATCCAGAAAATACGTGATGCCCAAGGTGGCCATCAACAAGGTGGCACCTTCTTGGTTGACCAAGTGGCGCAGGACCAGGTACTCAATCAACCAGGCCACCGCAAACATCACCGCACCGGCCAAGACAAAGGCGATCAAGTTGGCCAGCAACAAATTGTCCAGTCCTGTCCAGGCGGGAATCCACTCGGCAAACCGGGCCATGGCCAAGGCCGCAAAAAGCACCATTGCGCCTTGGGCAAAGTTAAACACCCCGGAGGCCTTGAAGATGAGCACAAAGCCCAGGGCCACCAGCGAATACAACATGCCGGCCATCAGGCCGCCAATCAAAGTTTCTAGAAAAAATCCCATGTCGCTTCCAATCCGTTGGCGCTGCTGTGTCGTCTCAAATGTCAGTGCGAGGTGCCGAGGTAGGCGCTGATCACCTCGGGGTTGTTGCGCACTTCTTCAGGGGTGCCGTCGCCAATTTTTTTGCCATAGTCGAGCACCACCACCCGGTCGGAGATGTCCATCACCACGCTCATGTCGTGCTCGATCAAGACCACGGTGGTGCCGAACTCGTCGTTGACGTCCAAAATAAAGCGGCACATGTCTTGTTTTTCTTCGACGTTCATGCCGGCCATGGGTTCATCGAGCAGCAACACCTTGGGCTCCAGCGCCAGGGCACGGCCCAGGTCGACGCGCTTTTGCAGGCCGTAGGGCAACTGCCCCACGGGGGTTTTTCGGTGCGCTTGAATTTCCAAAAAGTCGATGATGTGCTCAACATAAGCCCGGTGCTGCATTTCTTCGCGCTCGGCCGGCCCAATGCGCAGGGCTTGCAGCAATATATTGCTTTTGATGCGCAGGTTGCGCCCGGTCATGATGTTGTCGAGCACGCTCATGCCCTTGAACAGGGCCAGGTTTTGGAAGGTGCGGGCAATGCCCATCTCGGCCACTTGGCGGCTGTCCATGTGGTCAAAGGTTTGGCCACGGAATGAAATGGTGCCCGTTTGCGGGGTGTACACCCCATTGATGCAGTTGAGCATCGAGCTCTTGCCCGCTCCGTTGGGGCCGATGATGGCGCGGATTTCGTGCTCGCGCACGTCGAACGATATATCGGTCAAGGCCTTCACACCCCCAAAGGCCAGGCTGATGTTTTTCACATCCAACACAACGTCGCCAATGCGCTTGCTCATGCCGCTCTCCCCACGGGTGCAAACAGCTTGGCATCACTCAAGCGCAATGTGGCGCTGACGCTGCCGCTGCGGCCGTCCTCAAACTTCACAGCGGTCTCAATGAACTGCGATTGCAAGCCACCGTACAAGGCGTCCACCAGCACTTGGTATTTGTCGGCGATATAGCCGCGCCGAACCTTGTTGGTGCGGGTGAGTTCGCCGTCGTCGGCATCGAGTTCTTTGTGCAACACCAAAAAGCGGCTGATCTGGCTGCCCGCGAGCAAGTTGTCGGCGCTCAAATCGGCATTGACTTTTTCCACGCAATCTTGAATCAGTGCGTAGACCTCGGTCTTTTGCGCCAAGTCGGTATAGCCGGCATAGGGCAGGTTGCGCCGCTCGGCCCAGTTGCCCACGGCGTCAAAGTCGATGTTGATCATGACGCACACTTTTTCGCGCTGGTCGCCATAGGCCACCACCTCTTTGATGAAGGGGAAGAACTTGAGCTTGTTCTCCACATACTTGGGCGCGAACATCGCCCCGTCGTTGTCGCCACCTTTGATGCGGCCCACGTCTTTGACCCGGTCGATGATCTTGAGGTGGCCTTGGGCATCCAAAAAGCCCGCGTCGCTGGTGTGATACCAGCCATCGGCGGTGAGTACCTCGGCCGTGGCCTCGGGGTTTTTGTAATAGCCTTTGAGCAAACCCGGCGACTTGACCAAAATTTCGCCGTTATCGGCCACCTTGATTTCCACCCCCGCACACGGCACGCCCACAGTGTCGGCACGCGCTTCGTTGTCGGGTTGCAAACACACGAACACGGCGGTTTCGGTCGAGCCATACAACTGCTTGAGGTTGACGCCAATCGAGCGGTAAAAGGTGAACAGGTCTGGCCCAATGGCTTCGCCAGCGGTATAGGCCACCCGCACCCGCGACATGCCCAGGTTGTTGCGCAGCGGCCCGTAAACCAACCAGTCGCCCAGCGTGTATTGCAGCGACGCCCACAGGCCAATCGATTTGCCACCCATGCGCGCCGGGCCATGGGCACAGGCCACATCCATGAAGTAGCCAAACATGCTGCGCTTGATCGAACCCGCGTCTTCCATGCGGATCATCACGCTGGTCAGCAAGCCCTCAAACACCCGAGGTGGGGCAAAGTAATAGGTGGGGCCGACCTCTTTGAGGTCGATGGCCATGGTCGCAGCCGACTCGGGGCAATTGACCACATAACCACAGCACAGCCACTGGGCATAGCTGAAGATGTTTTGGCCAATCCAAGCCGGTGGCAAATAGGCCAGCACCTCTTCGTTGGGACCCAAATGGTCAAAGTCTGCGCCGGCTTGGGCGCGGTCGATCAAGCTGTGGTGGGTGTGCACCACGCCCTTGGGGTTGCCGGTGGTGCCGGAGGTGAAAAACATCGCGGCCACATCGTCGGCGTGACCGGCGTCGATTTCTTGCTGGGCCCAGCTGGGGTGTGCGGCCACATGGGCTGCCCCGGCGCTCAAACAGGCGTCCAGCGATGACAAGCCCGTTTCTTGGTAATTGCGCAAACCGCGCGGGTCGTCATAAATGATGTGCGAAATGGCCGGGCATTGGCCACGGATTTCGATCATCTTGTCAACCTGCTCTTGGTTTTCCACCACCGCAAAACGCACCTCGGCGTTGTTGATGGGGAACACATATTCAGAGGCCACCGCGTCTTGGTACAGCGGTACCGGGATGGCGCCCAAGGTTTGGGCCGCCAGCATGGCCGCGGTCAGGCGCGGGCGGTTGGCACCCACCACCACCATGTGCTCGCCACGGCGCAATCCGGCCAAATGCAAACCCGCAGCCATGTGCACCACCATCTTGGCCATGTCTGACCAGGAGTGGGTTTGCCAAATGCCATATTCTTTTTCGCGCATGGCCGGGGCCTGCGGTCGCTGCTGGGCATGGCCCATCAACAATTGCGAAAACGTGCGCTCCATCTTGTCCCCAATGTGTCTTGCCCTGCATGCGAGTGGGCAGTGTTCGTCCAAGCACCGCCCCAGGGCAGGCCCTTGGGCTTTGTCTCTTGCGTGACTGTAAAAGGTACTTTGACATTATTTTGTCGTTACAACGACAATCTAGGGAAAGCCCTGATCTCGACTGACCCCCTGCTGACATGAACGCCGAAACCCCCCTGCACCAACGCCGCCGCCCGCCCACCTCCGCAGAGCTGGCGGGCATTCCTTGGCTGGCCGCCATGACCGAGGCTGAGCAGGCCTTGGCCGTGCCGCGCATCGTGGTGGGCGACGCCCAGCCCGGCGACCTGGTGTGCCGCTTTGGCAAAGCGCCCACCTACTGGTTTGGGGTGGTCGAGGGCCTGCTCAAAATGAGCACCGACAACGAACAAGGCTATAGCGTCACCTTCACCGGCCTGCCCTCGGGTGGTTGGTTTGGCGAGGGCACCGCCCTCAAGCGCGAGTCCTACCGCTACAACGTGCAAGCCCTGCGCAACACCACGGTGGCGGGACTGCCGCTGGAGACCTTTCACCTGTTGTTGGACAAGTCCATTGGCTTCAACCGCTTTGTCATGAACCAACTCAACGAACGCTTGGGCCAGTTCATCGCGGCGCGAGAAATCGACCGCCTGGCCAACCCCGATGTACGCGTGGCGCGCAATTTGGCGGCGCTGTTCAACCCGGTGCTGTTCCCTGGCGTGGGCGAGGTGCTGCGCATCACCCAGCAAGAGCTGGCTTATTTGGTGGGTTTGTCGCGCCAGCGGGTGAATGTGGCCCTCAATGCTTTGCAACAAGCCCAATGGATTCGGCTGGAATACGGCGGTGTGCGGGTGCTCAACCTCACCGCCTTGCGCAGCCATACACTCGACACCCCATGAACGATGCCCTCACTCGATTGAACAAACGCATGGCCGAGCTCGGCCTGTGCTCGCGCCGCGAGGCCGACGACTGGATTGCCAAGGGCTGGGTGAAGGTCAAT
>CAXNFO010000060.1:0-8399 GCA_964201395.1 Limnohabitans sp. | reverse complement strand
TGCCCGTGGCTGTTGAGTACCGCGTGGCTCAAGCGGCGCCAAAAAATACTGAAGTCGACCCCACCAGCGCTGAGCAAATCCAGCGCCGCCTGGGCCAGCTCAGCGTCTTCTGTGACGGCACTGATCAGCCCCAGCTTTTTCCGCCACTGAGACAGCAAAGCTTGGGGCAGGGCAGTTTTATAGGTGTTCAGGGCTTCCAGCACCGGCTCGGTCTCGCCCACCAGCGGGGCCACGGCTTGGCCCAAGCAGTAGAGGTTCCAAAAAGCGACCTGGGGTTGGCGCTGGAAGGCATATCGACCTTGGTGGTCTGAATGGTTGCAAATGTGGTCGGGGTCGTAGGCGTCCAAAAACTGAAACGGACCATAGTCCAAGGTCAGGCCCAAGACGCTCATGTTGTCGGTGTTCATCACACCATGACAAAACCCCACCCCTTGCCATTGGGCCACCATCTGCGCAGTGCGTTCGGTCACGGTTTGCAGCCATTGCAAGCAGGCCTGTTCGATGGGCAATTGTTGCTGGGCTATGTCAGGGAAATACTGGTCTAGGAGTTGGGTCAACAAACGCTTCACCGAATCCCAGTCGCCCAAAGACGCAAAGTGTTCAAAATGCCCAATGCGGATGAAACACGGTGCCACCCGAGTGACCACGGCAGCGGTTTCTTGGCTTTCCCGCCAAACCGGCAGGCCAGAAGCGGTCAAGGCCAAAGCCCGCGTGGTGGGGATGCCCAGGCCATGCATGGCCTCGCTGCACAGGTATTCGCGGATGCTCGAGCGCAGCACCGCACGCCCATCCCCTCGTCGTGAATAGGGCGTGGGCCCCGCGCCTTTGAGTTGCCAATCTTGACGCCCCAGGGGCGAGTCGATTTCACCCAGGGACAAAGCCCGGCCATCCCCGAGTTGGCCGGCCCAAACCCCAAACTGGTGGCCGCTGTAGACGCTGGCCACGGGCACTGAACCGGGCCACACCGCGTTGCCGCTCAAGGCCTGCAAACTCAAGGGATTGTCCCAAAAGGCATCGGGCAGGCCCAATGCTTGGCCAAAATCCCGGTTTTGTGACACCCAATGGGCGGCACCCATGGGCGTGGGCGCGGTGGGGGTGAAAAAAGGTGGGCCCAAAGCGTGCATTCCGCTGGACCAGGGCAAATGCGTTGAAGCCTGGTCGGGTCTGTCGGCCACGGCGCTGGAGGTGGTTTGCATGGGCTGGATTGTCGGTGTTTGAAAAAGACCTGTGTCGCTCAGGGCATCGCGTCGCTGGTGGGCCCATCTCACGCACCCGATTGAGCACCGGATCGACCCCCTTTGTCATGCAAAATAAGCGCCTTTCCAGTACACAACCAAGGGACAAACCATGTTGGGATTGATGCAAGGTCAAGGATTGGCGATCTCCTCTTTGATCGATTTCGCCGAAAAGCACCATGGCGATGTCGAGGTGGTGTCCAAGCGGGTGGAAGGCGATGTGCACCGCACCCATTGGGCGGGCATCGCCCAACGCGCACGCCAAGTGGCCAATGCTTTGGATGGTTTGGGTCTGGCCTTTGGCGACCGCGTGGCCACCCTGGCTTGGAACGGTTATCGCCACCTCGAGTTGTATTTCGGGGTCAGTGGCACGGGCCGGGTGCTGCACACCGTCAATCCGCGCTTGCACCCGGATCAAATTGCTTGGATCGCCAACCACGCCCAAGACCAGGTCATGTGCTTTGACATGACCTTTTTGCCCATCATCGAAAAAATCCATGCCCAATGCACCACGGTCAAGCATTGGATTGCCATGTGTGATGATGCCCATTTGCCGGCCCAAACCAGCATTCCGGGCTTGCGCAGCTACGAGTCCTGGCTGCAAGCGCAAAGCCATCAATATGTTTGGCCGGTGTTCGATGAAAACTCGGCCTCCAGCATGTGCTACACCAGCGGCACCACGGGCAACCCCAAAGCGGCCGTGTACAGCCATCGCTCCACCATTCTTCATGCGTACGCCGCGGCCTTGCCCGATGTGATGTGCATGTCAGCCCGCGACAGCATCTTGCCGGTGGTGCCCATGTTCCACGTCAACGCCTGGGGCATTCCCTACAGCGCCGCCATGGTGGGTGCCAAATTGGTGTTTCCTGGGCCGGCGTTGGACGGCGCATCGGTCTACGGCCTGATTGAAGCCGAAGGCGTCACCTTTGCTGCGGGCGTGCCCACGGTGTGGCAAATGATGCTCAGCCACATGGGCCCTAAAGGCTTGCGCTTCAGCACCCTGCAGCGCACCGTGATTGGGGGCTCGGCCTGCCCACCGGCCATGATCCATGCCTTCAAGAACACCTATGGGGTAGAGGTGTTGCACGCTTGGGGCATGACCGAAATGAGCCCCTTGGGCACCCTGTGCACCTTGAAGAACAAACACTTGGGCCTGCCGCCAGAGGAGCAAATGCAAATTCGCCTCAAACAAGGGCGCTGCATTTACGGCATTGACATGAAGATCATTGGCCCCGAGGGCCAAGATTTGCCCTGGGACGGTGTCGCCACTGGCGACTTGTTGGTCAAAGGCCCCTGGGTGTTGCGCGAGTACTACCGCCAAGAAGGCCCCAGCCCCTTGATCGACGGCTGGTTCCCCACCGGCGACGTGGCCTCCATCGACCCCGACGGCTTCATGCAAATCACCGACCGCAGCAAAGACGTCATCAAATCCGGCGGTGAATGGATCAGCTCGATCGACATTGAGAACATCGCCATGGCCCACCCCGACGTTCAAATGGCCGCTTGCATTGGCGTGGCCCATCCCAAATGGGATGAGCGCCCGATTGTGGTGGTGGTGAAAAAACCCGACAGCAGCTTGGATGCCGCCACTTTGTTGGCCTTTTACCAAGGCAAAACCGCCAAATGGCAAATCCCCGATGACGTTGTGTTTGTCACATCAATTCCCTTGGGGGCCACTGGAAAAATGCTCAAAACCCGTTTGCGCGAACAACTCCAGGATTACCGACTGCCGGCTTGATGCTGGCGCCTCAGGCTCCTGACAACACACCCAGCAACCGCACCATGACCGCCACCTGACCGAACGGAGAAGCCCTTCACCCTGTCGCTGGTATCGGCGCGCACAGGGTGTTTCTTGCCACCATGGAGTTCTTTCTCATTTCCCTGCTCAATGGGGTGAGCTATGGATTGCTGTTGTTCATGCTCAGCGCGGGCCTGACACTGATTTTCAGCCTGATGGGCGTGCTCAATTTCGCCCATGCCAGCTTTTACATGCTGGGCGCTTATGTGGGTTACAGCTTGAACGCCGCATGGGGCTTAGTCCCCGCATTGGTCCTGGCGCCCTTGGCTGTGGGTTTGTTGGGCGCGGTCTTTGAGAAATGGTTTTTGCGCCGCGCCCATGCCCACGGCCATGTGCCGGAATTGCTCATCACCTTTGGTTTGGCCTGTGTGCTGGTGGAGGTGGTGCAACTGTTGTGGGGCCGCGCAGCCGTTCCCTTTTCGCCCCCCCATTGGCTGCAAGGGCCGGCCTTCACCCTGGTGGGCGGCGGCCATGTCTCTGACTTGCAGTGGGTCTGGGGGGCTGCGGCCGAGGCCTCCTGCCAAGGGTCTGCGCTGTGCTCGCCGTTCCCCGCCACCCGCGCCTTCATCATGGCAGTGGCCTTGGCCATGGTGCTGAGCCTGTGGGCGCTGATCACCCACACCCGGATTGGGCTGGTGATCCAAGCGGCCTTGACCCACCCGCAAGCCGTGCAAACCCTGGGCCACAACGTGACCCAGGTGTTCATGTGGGTGTTTGGCGTGGGGACAGGCTTGGCCGCTTTGGCCGGGGTGATTGGGGGCAGCACCTTCGTCACCGAACCTGCCATGGCGGCCACCGTGGGTTCGCTGACTTTTGTGGTGATTGTGATTGGCGGCCTGGGTTCCTTGGCCGGTGCTTTTTGGGCCTCTGTGCTGATTGGCACGGTCCAAACCTTGGCCGTGTCCATGGACGTTTCTTTGCTGGACCTGTGGGTTGCGCTGGGTTGGCCCGCGCTAGCCGATGCGAGCCATTCACCTTGGATGGCATTGACCTTGTCACAAGCCGCCCCCATCTTGCCGTATTTGTTTTTGGTGCTGATATTGATGCTCCGGCCCCAGGGCTGGATGGGTACCCGTGAGGGCTGAAGCATGAGCCCATCGACACCAAGCATCGCCAGACCTCTGGCTGTGCCCAGACCTTGGTTCTGGCTGGGTGTGGCGGCCGTTGCGATGGGGCTGGCACCTTGGGTTTTCAATGCCCCGTTTGAACAATCGGTGTTGACGCAAATCGCCATTGCCATGGTCGCTTGCCTGTCCTACAACATGCTGTGGGGCCAAGGGGGCATGCTCAGCTTTGGCCACGCTGTTTACACAGGCCTGGGGGCATACATGGCCATGCATGTGCTGCAAGGCTTGGGCCATGGTGGATGGGGGGTTCCGGTCAGCCTGATTCCTTTGGTCGGTGGCGTTTGCGGCATGGGCTTTGCTGTGGTTTTGGGTTATGTGTCCACCCGCAAATCGGGAACCACCTTGGCCATGATCACCTTGGGGCTGGGCGAGTTGGTGTTTGCCATGTCGCTGATGTTTTCAGATTTTTTTGGTGGTGAAGCCGGTTTGTCGGGCAACCGGGTTCAAGGGGCTGCCCTGTGGGGCATCGATTTCAAGTCACCCCTCCAGGTCTATTACCTGATCGGCGCCTACACCTGGGTGAGTGTGGCTTTGATGTATGCCTTCACCCAAACACCACTGGGTCGCTTGCTCAATGCCGCGCGCGACAACGCAGAGCGCCTGTCTTTTATTGGTTATCAACCCCAGCGGGTGCGTTACTTGGCCTTCATCATCTCCGGATTTTTTGCCGGCGTGTCCGGGGGCATGGCGGTGTTGCACTTTGAAATGGTCACCGCCGATGTGGTGGGCACTGCCCGTTCGGGCGCCTACCTGTTGTTCACCATTTTGGGCGGGTCGGGTTATTTTGTCGGCCCCCTGTTGGGGGCGGTGGGGATGGTGCTATCTGGGGTGCTGCTCTCGGAGTGGACGACCGCAGGACTGCTCTACTTGGGCTTGTTGTTCATGGCGATGGTGATGTATGCGCCTGGTGGCTTGGCCAGCTTGGGGGTTTGGCACCTGAGTTGGGTCACACGGACGGGTGCGGCCCGTTTGTGGCCTTGGTACCTGGGGTGTCTGATGAGCGCGGGTGTGGCAGCGCTGGGCGCCGCCAGCGCCATTGAACTGTTTTATCACCGCCAATGGCATTCCTCGGTGGGTCAACCCTTGCGCTGGCTGGGCCAGCCTTGGGCCAGCGATCAGCCCTTGCCCTGGGTTTTGGCGGCCTTGGCCTTGACCGCGGGGTGGGTCGGCTGGATGTTTTGCAAACGCCATTGGGATCGGGCATGGGGTCAGATGGCATGGGTGCCCAATGGGGCAAACCCATGACGCCGGCGCTGGCGCTGCGCGGCGTGCACAAACGCTTTGGCAACACCGAGGTGATTCATGGCGTGGACTTGAGCTTGTTGCCCGGCGAGCGGGTGGCCATCATTGGGCCCAACGGCGCGGGCAAATCCACTTTGTTCCATTTGATCAGTGGCAAATTCAAGCCAGACCGAGGCCACATTGAACTGCGGGGCCAGCGCATCGACGGCTTGCCGCCCCATGCCATCCACCGCTTGGGTTTGGCGCGCAGTTTTCAAATCACCAACTTGTTTGCAGGCATGTCGGTGTATGAAAACCTGCGCTGCAGTGTGCTTTGCGCTTTGGGACACGGCTACAGCTGCTGGAAGTTTTTGTCCGGATTGAAAGACGCCAACGCCAGAACCGAGATCTTGCTCGATCAGATCGGGCTGTGGCACAGACGCCACGACCTGGCCATGAACCTGAGCTATGCAGAGCAACGGGCTTTGGAGCTGGGCATCACCTTGGGCGGCGATTCTGCGGTCTTGCTGTTGGACGAACCCACCGCGGGCATGAGCCGCAGTGAAACCCGCCACTTCATCGACCTGATTGATCAAGTCACCCAGGGCAAGACCATGCTCATGGTGGAACACGACATGGGTGTGGTGTTTGAACTCGCCGACAAAATTGCCGTCTTGGTCCATGGACAAGTGATGGCATGGGGCACCCCCCACCAAGTGCGCGAAAACCCACAGGTGCAAGCGGCTTACTTGGGGGCCTTGGCCCCAGGGCAGGGCCACCATGCTTGAAGTCGAGAACCTGCACGCCCACTATGGCAAAAGCCATGTCTTGCGCGGGGTGAACTTCACCGTGGGCGAGGGCGAGGTGGTGTCCTTACTGGGGCGCAATGGTTCGGGTCGCAGTACCACGGCCAAAGCCGTCATGGGCTTGGTTCAGGCCAAAGGGACTGTGCGCTGGCGCGGTCAATCCTTGTTGGGCAAGCCCCCGCACGAAATCGCCCGCCTGGGTGTGGGTTATGTGCCAGAAAACAAGGATGTGTTTCCACGCCTGACGGTGCATCAAAACCTGATGCTGGGTCAAAAAGGCTCCGCTACCCGCACCCGTTGGGATTTTGACGACATGTATGCCTTGTTTCCACGTCTGCGCGAGCGCCAACACGTGCCAGCCGGGGTGTTGTCGGGCGGCGAGCAACAAATGCTCACCTTGTGCCGCACCTTGATGGGAGAACCCGCCCTGATGTTGATCGACGAACCCACCGAAGGCTTGGCCCCCCAGGTGGTGGAACAAGTGGCGGCGTTTTTGCTCACCCTGAAAACGGAACGCATGTCCATGGTGTTGATCGATCAAAAGTTAAGCTTTGCCTTGGCCATTTCTGACCGCATTCTGGTCATGGGCCATGGCGAAGTGGTGTTCAACGGCAGCCCACAAGCCTTTGATCGGCACCCCGAGATCCGCCGCGAATGGTTGGAGGTGTGAGGCGGCACACATTCCCCCAAAAAAGAACGATCGTTCTTTTTTGGTATCCTCCCAACACTTTCGACCTCACAGGCCCACAGGCCATCACCTAAGGAAAATCGCATGAGCGCTGACTACACCGTCCAAGGCGACTTGGCAGTGATCACCATCAACAACCCGCCCATCAATGGCATGGGTTTGAGCACCCGGCAGGCCATCGTGGCGGGCCTTGATAAAGCCTTGGCCGACGACAACGTCAAGGCCATCATCTTGACCGGTGCTGGCAAAGCCTTTTCGGGCGGGGCCGACATCAAAGAATTTGGGTCGCCCAAAGCCGTTCAAGAGCCCAACCTGCTCAATCTGATATCGGCTTGCGAAAACGCCAGCAAACCCGTGATCGCCGCTGTCCATACCGTGGCCATGGGCGGCGGCTTGGAGTTGGCATTGGGTTGCCATTACCGCATTGCCGCCCCCGGTTGCGATGTGGCCTTGCCCGAAGTCAAGCTCGGGTTGATCCCCGGCGCGGGCGGCACCCAGCGCTTGCCCCGTGTCTTGGGTGTGGAAGCGGCTCTGAACATGATCGTCAGCGGCGAGGCCATCAAGAGCGAGATGCTGGCCATGCTGCCGGGTCAAAAGTTGTTTGACCAGATGGCCAGTTCGGCACAGACGTTGGCCCAAGAGGCGGCAGACTTTGCCCACGAAGTGCTGCAAAACCACGTGCCCGGCATGGCGCTGCCGCGGGTGCGCGATCTGCCCTGCAAACACCCCAATGCCGATGCTTTCTTCAAGTTCAGCACCAACATGGTCAACGGCATGACCAAGGGCAAATACCCCGCACCCCTGAAGTGCATCGAGGCGGTGCAAAACGCCACCAAAATGAAGTTTGACGAAGGCATGCGCGCCGAGCGCGAAATCTTCACCAACCTGATGTTCACCCCCGAGTGCCGAGCTTTGCGCCATTTGTTTGTGGCGCAACGTGCCACCACCAAAATCGCCGATGTGCCCGCAGATACTCCTGTGCGTGAGATCAAAAGCGTGGCGGTCATTGGGGCCGGCACCATGGGCGGCGGCATCAGCATGAACTTCCTAAATGCTGGCATTCCAGTCAAGATTTTGGAGATGAAGCAAGAAGCCTTGGACAAAGGCCTTGCCATCATCGAGAAGAACTACCAAGCCCAAGTGAAAAAGGGTAAGTTGAAAGAAGACAAGATGGCCCAGCGCATGGGTCTGTTGTCGACCACCTTGAACTACGATGACCTGAAAGACGCCGACTTGGTGATCGAAGCGGTGTTTGAAGAAATGGGCGTCAAAGAAACCGTGTTCAAAAAACTCGACGAGGTGATGAAACCCGGCGCCATCTTGGCGTCCAACACCTCGACCTTGGACGTCAACGCCATCGCTGCTTTCACAAAGCGCCCACATGACGTGGTGGGCTTGCATTTTTTCAGCCCTGCCAATGTGATGAAGCTCTTGGAAGTGGTGCGCGGCGCGGCCACCGGCAAAGACGTGATGGCCACCGTCATGGGTGTCGCCAAAAAGATCAAGAAAACAGCCGTGGTGTCT
>CAXNFO010000059.1:0-8462 GCA_964201395.1 Limnohabitans sp. | reverse complement strand
GCCGCTGTGCCTTCAAACAAGCGGCCGCAGCCCCCAGAAAACAAGGTGTCGCCGCAAAACAGCACGGGTCCATTGCCTCCTGCAAGCTCAGGGGGGGTGTCAGGGTCTGGGACAAAGTAGGCAATGTGGCCCGCGGTGTGGCCGGGCACATCAATGACTTCGATGCGTTGTCCCTGCCAATCAAAGTGGTCACCGCCCGACAGGGCCACACAGGGGCCGGGGATGTTTTCTCCGGCAGGCCCGTAAACCACAGCCTGGGTGGCTTGCCGCAGCAGGTTCACACCCCCGGTGTGGTCCGCATGGTGGTGGGTGACTAAAATGGCATCTAAGTGGAGTTGCAAGCGGGCCAAAGCCTGCATCACCACCTCGCCGTCACCCGGGTCTACCACCACCGCGTGGCTGCTGTTATGCCACAGCCACAGGTAGTTGTCGTTGAAAGCGGGGAGTGGTGTCAGTTGCATGGAGCTTCAAATTATAGAAACCCCTGGATTGAACGCTTGGTGGCAAAGCCCACCCGGTCAATATCTGTTGGATTGGCAGCAGGCGCAGTTTGACCGCGTCGTCAGCGATATGTTCGGCTACCATGCTTTGCAAGTGGGATTGCCCCACATAGATACCCTGCGCCACAACCGCATGCCGCACCGTTGGATGGCCTGCCGCAATGCATCCGACCTGGGTATTTGGTTGGCGCAGCCACACCAAGCCCAAGACCCCATGGACAAACGCTCGGTTTTTGTCACGGAATCGGTGGCCCTGCCGTTTCCTGATCAATCTTTGGATTTGGTGGTTTTGCCCCACGGCCTGGAAACCAGCCTCGACCCCCACGCCACCTTGCGCGAAGTCGAGCGGGTGTTGGTTCCCGAAGGGCGATTGGTGATATCAGGGCTCAACCCGATGAGTTTGTGGGGATTGCGCCAGCAACGATCGCGCTGGTTCAAGCGCTGGGGGGCCAAAGACCAATTTGTGCCCGAGGTGTCTGACTGGATGGCCTATTGGCGCTTGCGCGATTGGCTCAAATTGCTGAGCTTTCAGGTCGAAAGTGGCGGCTTTGGGATTTACCGGCCCGCTGTGGACAGGCAGGTTTGGTTGCAGCGCTGGTCTTGGATGGATGCTGCGGGCGACCGATGGTGGCCGATTTTGGGGGCGGCTTATTTTTTGGTGGCCATCAAACGGGTGCACGGGATGCGTTTGCTGGGCGCATCATGGCGCCGTGCGGCCAATTCGGCGGTGCGCCATGCCCCTGCGGCCAAAACCAGGCCTGCGGTGACGCAGCGTCAACACAGCGAGGTGATGGATGAAAGGGGTTGAGATCTATACCGATGGGGCCTGCAAAGGCAATCCCGGACCCGGTGGCTGGGGCGCATTGCTGTTGAGTGCTGGCCGGGAAAAAGAGATTTTTGGCGGTGAGAGCCTCACCACCAACAACCGCATGGAGTTGATGGCGGTCATCGAAGCCCTGCGCGCCCTCAAGCAGCCCTGTGAAGTGGTTTTGCATTTGGACAGCGAGTACGTGCGCAAAGGCATCACCGAATGGGTCGCTGGCTGGAAGGCGCGCGGCTGGCGCACTGCGTCCAAGCAACCCGTCAAGAACGTCGACCTGTGGCAAACCTTGGACGATTTGGTCAGCCAATCCGGCCACCGCATTGACTGGCGTTGGGTCAAAGGCCATTCGGGCAACCCTGGCAACGAGCGGGCCGATCAATTGGCCAATTGCGGCGTGGATTCGGTGATGTCATCTAGGTGACAAAAGCGGGTTCGCATTTATTGGTGCCGCCTGGCCCGAGGCAAGCGTATTTACCCCACAATCGGCGCTTATTTCTGAAATTTGTCTTTTCCAATATTCTGAGACATGGCAACAAAAATCATTTACCCCTTGGTGGCAATCATCGGCATTGCAGCGGCCTCTGGCGCTGCTTGGTGGCTCCAGCAACCTGGCAAGTCCATCTCGGATATCGTTAACTTCAAACCCGCTGCCGGGCCTGCACCCTCGGGTGGTGGAGCGCCGGGTGCTGCTGGACCAGGGGGCGGCGCACCAGGGGGCCCGCGTGCCATGGGTGTTGAGGTGGCTCAGGTCGGCAAAATCAGCATCCGCGACGATGCGCAAACCGTGGGGACCTTGCGCTCACGCCAGAACGTGATGCTGCGCCCTGAGGTGGCTGGTCGTGTGTTGGCCTTGGGTTTCACCGATGGCAACCGGGTGCGCGCGGGTCAATTGTTGGTGCAATTGGATGACACCTTGCAACGCGCTGAGGTGCAGCAATCCTTGGCCCAGGTGTCCATTGCCAGTGCCAACCACAAGCGCAACCAAGACCTGGTGGCGCAAAACTTTGTGGCCCAACGCGTGCTCGATGAAAGTGGTGCGAGTTTGCAAGTGGCGCAAGCCCAATTGGCTTTGTCTTGCGCCCGCTTGGACCGCATGCGCATCGTGGCGCCTTTTTCGGGCACTGTGGGCATTCGCAACGTCAACATCGGCGACTATGTCAAAGACGGCGCCGATTTGATCAACTTGGAAGACATTGGCACTTTGTATGTGGACTTCCGTTTGCCCGAGCGCAACCAAGGCAAAGTGGTCGCTGGTCAAGTGGTGGAGCTGGACATCGATGCCATGCCTGGTCGCACCTTCAAAGCCAAGGTGGAGGCGGTGGACCCGTTGATCGATGTCAATGGCCGCTCCATTGGGGTGCGCGCCATCATGGCCAACACCTCTGGAGAAGCCTCCCTGCCACCCGGTGGTGGAAAAGGCGGTGCGGGTGCCGCCAAAGGCCCAGCGCCTGGGGCTGCATCCGGGTCCGCTGGGAAGGCCGGTGCGCCCGTTGGCGGCGGTGCCGCCCGCCCCCCGGCAGCGACAGCACCCAGCCCGGTGGCAGCGCCTGTGGCTGTGGCGGCCCCATTGCCTTCGGGTTGTCCTCCCAATGTATTGGCCAGCCGGGTGTCTGAATTGCCCGCTGCCGGCCCCTCCGGCCCTTTGCGACCCGGTATGTTTGCCCGTGTCACCGCGGTATTTGCTTTCAAACCCGAGGCCTTGGCCGTGCCTGAAGAGGCCATCGTTCCCCAAGGTGGGCGCCAATTCGTGTTCAAACTGGTAGAGCCCAGCACCATGGAAAATTTGGGGTCTTTGCCACCCGGCACCAAGTGGGTGTCCAAACGCGTAGAGGTCACCCTGGGTATCCGCAAACCCGGCCAGGCCGAAGTGTTGACCGGCTTGGCCGAGGGTGACACGGTGGTTTTGGCAGGCCAGCAGCGCTTGCAAAAAGACGGCACCCCTGTGCGGGTGGTGGAGCTGGGTCGCCCTGGTGGCCCTGGTGGCAAACCGCCTGCTGGCGCACCTGGCATGCCATCCGCACCGGGTGCACCGGGCGCACCTTCCACGCCGGCGGCGCCAGCTGGTGCACCTGCACCCGCGTCTCCTCCCGCCGCACCGGCTGTTTCTCGTTGATCCAAACGTTCTGAGGTCCTCGCATGCAACTCCCTGAAATATCGATCAGACGCCCGGTTTTTGCGACGGTGCTCTCTTTGTTGATTGTGTTGTTGGGCTGGGTGTCTTTCAACCGGCTCACGGTGCGCGAGTACCCCAAGATTGACAACCCGGTGGTCACGGTGGAAACCAAGTATGTGGGCGCCTCCAGCACGGTGGTGGAGTCCCAAGTCACCAAGGTCTTGGAAGACTCCTTGTCGGGCATTGAGGGTGTGGACATCATCACTTCCATCAGCCGCCAAGAGCAAAGCCAAATCACGGTCAAGTTTGTCCTCTCCCGCGAGCCCGACTCGGCCGCCGCCGATGTGCGCGACAAGGTCTCGCGGGTGCGCCAGCGCTTGCCGCAGGGCATTGACGAACCGGTGATCGCCAAGGTTGAGGCCGACGCCTTTCCGGTGATTTGGCTCGCCTTCAGCTCTGACACCTTGGACCCTTTGCAGTTGAGCGAATTGGCTAATCGCGTGGCCAAGCCCATGATGCAAACCGCGCCGGGTGCCTCTGATGTGCGGGTGTTTGGTGAGCGCAAATACTCGATGCGCATTTGGATTGACCCCGATCGTCTGGCCGCTTTCAAGTTGACCACCCAAGACGTGGAAGACGCTTTGCGCCGATCTAACCTAGAGGTGCCCGCAGGCCGCATTGAAAGCAATCTGCGCGAGTTCAACGTGACAGCGGCCACCGATTTGCAAAAGCCCAACGAATTTGGCGAGATCACCATCAAGTTGGTCAATGGCATGCCGGTGCGCATCAAAGATGTGGCCCGGGTGGCCCAAGGCCCCTTGTCTGAGCGCACGGCGACCCGGTTAAACGGTCGCGATGCGATCACCCTGGGCGTGATTCGCAACGCCACCGCCAACCCCTTGGAATTGAGCGCTGCTGTGCGCGCCATGCTCCCCAAGATCAAGGAAAACCTGCCACCGGGCATTGAGATCGATGTGGCCAATGACAACTCGGTGTTCATTGACCGATCCATCAAAGCCGTTTACACAACGATTCTTGAGGCTGTGGTGTTGGTGGCGTTGGTGATCTTCTTTTTCCTGCGCACTTTCCGCGCCTCCATCATTCCACTGGTCACCATCCCAGTGGCGTTGATCGGTACTTTTTCGATGATGGCCTTGTTTGGCTTCTCGATCAATTCGCTGACCATGCTGGCCCTGGTGCTGGCCATTGGCTTGGTGGTGGACGACTCCATCGTGGTGCTCGAGAACATCTACCGGCACATTGAAGAGGGCATGACGCCCTTCCAAGGCGCGATCGTGGGCTCCAAAGAGATTGCCTTTGCCGTGGTGTCCATGACCTTGACTTTGGCGGCGGTGTTTGCGCCACTGGCCTTCACCCCGGGCCGCACGGGACGCTTGTTTGCTGAGTTTGCTTTGGTCTTGGCGGGCTCGGTGATCGTATCGGGCTTTGTGGCCTTGACCTTGTCGCCCATGATGTGCTCCAAGTTGCTCAAGCACTCTGAAAAACGCAACTGGTTTGACCGGAACATGGAAGTGCTTTTGCGCGGGCTTGAAAACGGTTACGGCCGCATGTTGGGCTGGACCTTGGGTGACGCCAAATTGGGATTTTTGAGGTTTTCGCGCCGTTGGTTTGTGGTGGCCGTGATGTTGTCCGCAGCCGTGGGCACGGTGGTGTTGTTTTTGCAAACCAAGAGCGAGCTCTCTCCCATTGAGGACCGGGGTGTGATTCTGACGGTCATCAACGGGCCCGATGGCGCCACGATGAACTACACCATGAAGTACGCCGAAGCCTTGGAGAAAATTGGCGCGCGCTACCAAGCTGACTTTGACCGCATCTTCACCGTGGTGGGCAACCCGACTGTGGCCCAAGGCAATGTGTTTTTCAGGGGCTTGCCGTGGGAGCAGCGAAGCCGCACCACCATGGATGTGGCACGTGAAATCACCCCCTTGGTGGCGAGCATGCCTGGAGTCACGGCATTCCCCATCACGCCGCCCTCATTGGGGCAAGGCTTTCGAGAACGCCCCCTTAACTTCGTTATTCTGACTTCTGACAGTTACCAAAACCTGTCACAAGTGGTCCGCCAATTCCAAGATGAAATTGCCAAAAATCCAGGCATTGTCAGCGTTGACACTGATTTGCGTTTGAACAAGCCGGAGATCAGCATGGAGGTGGACCGCGAGCGCGCTGCCGACATGGGTGTGCCGGTGGATGCCATCGCGCGGGCCGTTGAAACCATGATGGGTGGGCGCAACGTCACCCGTTACAAGCGCGAAGGTGAGCAGTATGAAGTGGTGGTGCAAACCACTGCAACTGGTCGCGACACCCCCAATGACATTGAAAGGATTTTCGTGCGAGGTCGCAACGAGGCCATGATCCCCTTGTCGGCTTTGGTCAAAATCAAAGAGGTGGTGGTGCCGCGTGAGTTGAACCACTTCAGCCAGCGTCGCAGCGCCACCATCACCGCCAATTTGGCCCCCAATTACTCATTGGGTGAAGCCTTGGGGTTCATGAAGGATGTGTCGAAAAAAGTGCTCAAGCCCGGCTATTCCACCGACTTGAATGGCACTTCGCGCGAATTTGTCGAGTCATCGGGCTCCTTGGCACTGGTGTTTGTGCTGGCCCTGCTGTTCATCTTTTTGGTCTTGGCCGCTCAGTTTGAAAGCTTTGTGGACCCGTTTGTGATCTTGCTCTCGGTGCCTTTGTCCATGGTGGGTGCCTTGCTTGCGCTCAAGTGGTCAGGGGGGTCGCTCAATGTGTTCAGCCAAATTGGCCTGATCACCTTGGTGGGATTGATCACCAAGCACGGCATTTTGATTGTGGAGTTTTCCAACCAAATGCGGGCCAAGGGCAAGAGCACCATGGTGGCGGTGAAAGAGGCTGCCACCATGCGACTGCGCCCGATTTTGATGACCACCGGCGCCATGGTGCTGGGGGCCATTCCGCTGGCCTTGGCCACGGGTGCCGGTGCTGAAAGCCGGCGTCAAATTGGGTGGGTGATTGTGGGCGGCATGTCTTTGGGCACCTTGCTGACCATCTTTGTGGTGCCCACCATGTACACCTTGTTTGCCCGCAAGTCCACGCCGGGCGCCATCACCACAGTGATTCAAGAGCCAGGCCACGGCCCGGTCTGATTCCCGCCTGCGTTTGACGGCGCTTAAATCGCGCCGTCAAACAGCATCACATCCACCGGGTCGCCCTCGGCCACATGGCCTTGGTCGTGGTGCAACACGATCAAGGCATTGCCTTGCACCATGGAGCTGAGCACGCCCGAGCCTTGGTTGCCAGTGGTGTGCACTTCCAAGGCCCCACTGTCTGAACGAGTGACCACCCCGCGTTGGTATTCGGTGCGCCCCGCTTTTTTGCGCATGGCTTGCTGGCTTTGTGCCCGCACCAGCAGGGGTGGTGCATCGGTGCGGCCCATCATGCGCCACAGGGCAGGGCGGACAAAGGCCAAAAACGTGACCATCACCGCCACCGGGTTGCCCGGCAGGCCAAACATCAGGGTCTGGCCCATGCGCCCCACCGCCATCGGGCGGCCCGGGCGCATGGCAATGCGCCAAAAGTCCACGTCACCGAGTTCGCGCATCAAGGCCTTGGTGTGGTCGGCTTCGCCCACGCTCACACCGCCACTGGTGATGATGGCGTCTGCCCGCTGGGCGGCTTCTTCAAAGGCGGCGCGCAGGCGTTGGGGGTCGTCAGGCACCACGCCGAGGTCAATCCATTCGCAGCCCATGCGCTGCAGCAAGCCACAAACGGTGTAGCGGTTGCTGTCGTACACCGCGCCTTCGCGGGATGCTTGGCCCAAGCTCAAAATTTCGTCGCCGGTCGAGAAGTAAGCCACCCGCAGGCGCTGGCGCACCGCCACCTCGGGCAGCCCCAAGCTGGCCAACAAGCCCCAGGCCGCTGGGGTGAGCCGTTGGCCTTGGCGCAAGGCGGCTTGTCCTTGGGCAATGTCTTCGCCACGCAAGCGCCGGTTGTCGCCGGTGTGCACCCGCCCCAAGGGAATGGTGATGCGCTCGCCTTGAACCTGCACCATTTCATGCGCCACCACGGTGTCCAGCCCGGCAGGCATGATGGCCCCGGTGGTGATGCGCAGGCATTGGCCCGTCTGGGGCGGCAGCCCGGCCCAGGCCGCGCCCGCCAGCGCGTGGCCCACGCATTGCAGCACCGTTGGCTCGGTGGCGGACAGTTCCGAACCGGCGAAAGCAAAGCCATCCATGGCCGAGTTGTCGTGGGGCGGGACATCTACAGGTGACACCACATCGCGGGCCAAGATGCGTTCACCGGCGGCCATGACCGGCAAGGTTTCTGCCGGGCCATCCAGTCGCAAGGGGGCCAGTTGCTCTAAAAAGGCTTGGACCTGGGGAACAGGCAGGGCTTGCGGGTCGTAGCCTTCCAGGGCGGCGGCGATTTGCGCCAGTGACTTCATGTCCATGCCCGGCTAACTGGACAGCCGCTGCAGTTCGGCCAGGGTGTTGGCGTTGGCAAATGCGCGCGGGTCGTCATGGGCTTGGTTGAAGGGCACCAAGACCGTGGGGTGTTGGGCGGTCCATTGGTCGATTTTTCGCCCCCCACCTTGGGTGAAGCGCGCCAAGCTCTCGAGCAAGGAAACCGGCAGCAGGCAAAAAACCGGCTGGGTGCGCAGTTGGGTTTGGCCGTCTGGATCGGTTTCCAGGCCGCTGGCCATGGCGATGGTCTGGCCGGCGTCATTCAAGCCCTGTGCCATGCGTTCGGCCAAGTCGGTGGGAAACCAAGGTGTGTCACAGGGCACGGTCAATAAATAAGGTGTTTCGCAACGCTCCAAGCCCGTCAAAAAACCGGCCAGGGGTCCGGCATGGTCACTCAAGGTGTCGGGCCAAACCGGTGCGCCAAAGGCCTCATAAGCGGCCAAATTGCGGTTGGCATTGAGCATGGTTTCGCCCACTTGGGGGCTCAGGCGCATCAAAGTGTGCAAAGCCAATGGCAGGCCTTGAAAATTTTGCAGGCCTTTGTCGACCCCGCCCATGCGCGAACCCCGGCCACCGGC
>CAXNFO010000058.1:0-8476 GCA_964201395.1 Limnohabitans sp. | reverse complement strand
AAAACCATTTTTTCCCTGTTGTCTTGGCTGTGCTTTGCCACATTGTTGTTTGGCCGCACCCAATTGGGTTGGCGCGGTCGCACGGCGGTTCGGGTGCTCTACGCGGGCACCGGCTTGCTGCTGCTGGCCTATGTGGGCTCGCGCTTTGTGCTGGAGGTTGTTTTGGATCGCCTCGGATGAAAGGCTTGCTGCTGTTGGTGGTGGTCTTGGTCGGCGTGGGCTGGTGGCGGCTTCGAAAACGCAGTCAAACACCCCCAGTGCCGCCCACCACGCCCACCTCTGCCGAGCGCATGGTTCACTGTGCTCACTGTGGATTGCATTTGCCACAAACCGATGCCATCGTCGCCAACGACGTGTTTTTTTGCAGCAAAGAGCACCAGCTGCGCAACGGCGCATGAACCATGCTTGAATCTCCGGCGCGGCCGCTGTGGGCACAAGGCTGGTACCGCTATGCACGCCGCTGCCCATCCCCCAACTTTGGCGCCAGGCCAACGAAAACGTCGATCCACTTGGTGGTGGTCCATGCCATCAGCTTGCCCCCCGGTGAATATGGTTCCTCCCACGTGCTGGATTTGTTCACCAACCAACTGGCGATCCACGAGCACCCTTATTTTCAAAGCCTGCAAGGCCTGCAAGTCTCGGCCCATTTTTTCATCCGCCGCCAAGGCCAGTTGTGGCAACTGGTGAGCTGCGATGACCGGGCATGGCATGCCGGGGTGTCCAGCTTCAATGGCCAAGACCAGTGCAACGACTTTTCCATTGGCATTGAACTCGAAGGTTTGGACGGCCACACTTTTGAAGCCAGCCAATACGAAACCCTCAGCACTTTGTGTGCAGCCCTGCGCGACGCCTACCCGATTGAACACATCGCTGGGCACGAACACATTGCCGTGGGCCGCAAACAAGACCCGGGCCCAGGCTTTGATTGGGCGCGTTTGCAGCGGGACTTGGGTTGGCACGCTTCTCATTTCCCCAGCACCTGAACGCCATTGACCGCCTGGTGCAAAGCACTGGTGTTGCTTAACACATAAAAACAGTGTTGCACTGCAAAATTTCAACTGAACTCACCTTGCGCCACACTTTTTTGACCCCATGCGTGGCAAAAAACCCAACACCGAAGCCCTGAGCTCGCGCCCATTCAATGACCCAATACAGGTCGCGTGCAATAAATTTCAAAAAAGTCGAAAAACACTACCAATAGCGTATTGAAAAGCCCCCAGACCCCAGATATAGTGTGTGCTGGTTTGGTTAACACGGGGCATCTGGCTTGTTTAAGCCACCGGACAACCATATCAAGAACCAATAAACACAAGGAAAGTCTTCCCCATGCAACTCGCAGAGACAACGCTCGCCGTCCAACGCCAGAGCACCCCGTCCTCTCCCACTCAGTCGACCCAAACCCCTGCCAACTTGTCCCTGAGCCACTATCAAATCATTCGCCGCAATGGTGCCGTGGTGCCCTTCGAGCCCACCAAGATCGCGGTCGCGCTGATGAAAGCCTTTTTGGCGGTACACGGCACCCAAGGTGCGGCTTCGGCCAGCGTGCGCGAAACCGTCGACGGTTTGACCCAGTCGGTGGTGCGCGCCCTGATGCGCTCGCGCCCCGGCGGCGGCACCTTTCACATTGAAGACGTGCAAGACCAGGTCGAACTGGGCTTGATGCGCAGCGGCCACCATGAGGTCGCACGCGCCTATGTGCTCTACCGTGAGCGCCGCGCGAGCGAGCGCGCATCGCAGCAAGAAAAGGCGGCACCAGGTGCGCCCGCTTTGCATGTGACCGACAACGGTCAACGCGTGGCCTTGGACCTGGCACGCATGCAAGAAATCATTGCGGCGGCCTGCCAAGGCTTGGGCCAAGACGTCAAGCCCGACCCGATCGTGGCCGAGACCATGCGCAACCTGTATGACGGCGTTCCCATCGAAGAGGTCTACAAAGCCGCGATCTTGGCCGCTCGCACCCTGATTGAAAAAGACCCCGACTACACCTACGCCACTGCCCGCTTATTGATGCACACCATCGCCAAAGAGGTTTTTGGCACCGAGGTCACCCAAGCGGAGATGGGGCAGCACTATCAAGAGAACTTCCCCGCCTTGATCAAAAAAGGCGTTGACAACGACTTGCTGGACCCGCGCATGGCGCAGTTTGACTTGCCTCGCCTGGCCGCTGCGCTCAAGGCCGAGCGCGATCTGCAGTTCGATTACCTCGGCTTGCAAACCCTGTACGACCGCTATTTCTTGCACGTGCGCAAAACCCGCATCGAGTTGCCACAGTCCTTTTTCATGCGGGTGGCCATGGGCCTGTCGCTCAATGAGATCGACCGCGAAGCCCGCGCCATCGAGTTTTATGAGGTGCTGTCGTCCTTTGACTTCATGTCCAGCACCCCCACTTTGTTCAACAGCGGCACATTGCGCTCACAGCTGTCTAGCTGCTACCTGACCACCGTGCCCGACGACTTGGACGGCATTTACGAATCCATCAAAGAAAACGCCTTGCTGTCCAAATTTGCGGGCGGCCTGGGCAACGACTGGACCCGTGTGCGCGCCCTGGGTTCGCACATCAAGGGCACCAACGGCGAGTCCCAAGGCGTGGTCCCATTCCTCAAAGTGGTCAACGACACCGCTGTGGCTGTCAACCAAGGCGGCAAGCGCAAAGGCGCCGTGTGCACTTATTTGGAAACCTGGCACCTGGACATTGAAGAGTTTCTGGAGCTGCGCAAAAACACCGGCGACGATCGCCGCCGCACCCACGACATGAACACCGCCAACTGGATTCCCGATTTGTTCATGCGCCGGGTGATGGAAAAGGGCGACTGGACGCTGTTCTCCCCCTCCGATGTGCCCGACCTGCACGACTTGTTTGGCGCCGCTTTCGAAAAAGCCTACGTGGCCTATGAAGCACGCGCCGAACGTGGTGACATCAAGCCCAGCCGCAAAGTGCCAGCCGCCGACCTGTGGCGCAAGATGCTGACCATGCTGTTTGAGACCGGGCACCCTTGGATCACCTTCAAGGATGCCTGCAATGTGCGCTCACCCCAGCAGCACGCCGGCGTGGTTCATTCATCCAATTTGTGCACCGAGATCACCCTCAACACCAGCGACACCGAAACCGCCGTGTGCAATTTGGGCTCGATCAACTTGCTGCAACACCTGAACAACGGCCAAGTCGACCATGACAAACTCAAGCGCACCATTGGCACGGCCATGCGCATGCTCGACAACGTGATTGACATCAACTACTACGCGGTGAAAAAGGCGCGCGATTCCAACCTGCGCCACCGCCCCGTGGGCCTGGGCGTGATGTCGTTTCAAGACAGCTTGTACGCTTTGCGCATTCCATATGGCTCACAGGCCGCGGTGGAGTTTGCCGACACCTCGATGGAGGCCATTTGCTATTACGCCTATTGGGCATCCACCGAGTTGGCGCGTGAGCGCGGCAAGTACTCCAGCTTCAAGGGTTCACTGTGGGACCAAGGCGTTTTGCCACCTGACACCTTGGACATGCTGGCCAAAGAGCGCGGTGGCTATGTCGAAGTCGATCGCAAAGCCACATTGGACTGGGACGCGCTGCGCCGCAAAATTGCCGCCGATGGCATGCGCAACTCCAACTGCGTGGCCATCGCCCCCACCGCCACCATCTCCAACATCATTGGTGTGGACGCCTCCATCGAGCCCAGCTTTGGCAATTTGTCCGTCAAGTCCAACTTGTCTGGTGAGTTCACCGTGATCAATGCCTACCTGGTGCGCGATCTCAAGCGCCTGGGCCTGTGGGACGACGTGATGGTCATGGACCTCAAGCACTTTGACGGTTCGCTGCGCCCCATCGACCGGGTGCCCCAAGACATCAAGGCCCAATATGCAACCGCCTTTGAGATCGAGCCCCAGTGGCTGGTCGAAGCGGCAGCGCGGCGCCAAAAGTGGATCGACCAAGCCCAGTCGCTCAACATCTACATGGCTGGCGCATCGGGTAAAAAACTCGACGAGACCTATAAGTTGGCTTGGCTGCGCGGCCTCAAAACCACTTATTACTTGCGCACCTCCAGCGCCACCCAAGCTGAAAAATCCACAGTGCAATCGGGCAGCCACAACGCGGTGTCCTCCTCACAAGCATCGGGCATGAGCGCGATGGACGCCGCTGCTGCGGCAGCGCGCGCCCAAATGAGCGACGTGCCCGCCACAGACATCAAGTTTTGCGGGGTTGATGACCCCACCTGCGAAGCTTGTCAGTGATTTTTCACGCATTGCATCGAAGCGCGACAACGTGCTTCGATGCAATTGAACAACACCTTTCACGATCGAAGTGAACGAGTGCTTTCCTTTTTTAGCAACTGACCGCATAATTCATTGAATGGATATTTTCCTATGTTGACCTGGGACGAAGAAGTCAAACCCTCAGCGCCATCTCCTCTTGCCAGCGGCCTTTCAGCCCGCTCGATGGACATCCCACTCCTGAACCATTCTGGCTTGTCCAGCGCACAAGCTGCACCGACCCATCTGCACGATGGCGCACCGGTGCCAATCTTGGCAACACCAGCCCCCAAAGAAAGTGCGCCGGCGCGGCGCGTGGTGGCCGCAGACAAGCGCATCATCAATGGTCAGACCGACGTGAACCAGTTGGTTCCCTTCAAGTACAAATGGGCCTGGGAGAAATACCTCGCCACCTGCGCCAACCACTGGATGCCCCAAGAGGTCAACATGACCCGTGACATCGCTTTGTGGAAAGACCCCAACGGGCTGACCGAAGACGAGCGTCGCATTGTCAAACGCAACCTCGGCTTTTTTGTCACCGCTGACTCGCTGGCGGCCAACAACATCGTGTTGGGCACATACCGCCACATCACGGCCCCAGAATGCCGACAGTTTTTGCTGCGCCAAGCCTTTGAAGAGGCCATTCACACCCACGCATACCAATACATTGTGGAATCCCTGGGTTTGGATGAAAGCGAAATCTTCAACGCTTACAACGAAGTTCAATCCATTCGCGACAAAGACCAGTTCCTGATTCCCTTCATCGAAGCGATCATGGATCCGAACTTCCACACCGGCACCCCTGAGACCGATCAAACCCTGCTCAAAAGCTTGATCGTGTTTGCTTGCCTGATGGAGGGCTTGTTCTTCTATGTGGGTTTCACCCAAATTCTGGCCCTGGGCCGTCAAAACAAAATGACCGGTGCTGCCGAGCAGTACCAATACATCTTGCGCGACGAGTCCATGCATTGCAACTTTGGCATTGACTTGATCAACCAGCTCAAGCTTGAAAACCCTCATCTGTGGACCAGCGAGTTCAAAGAAGAGATCAAAGCCTTGTTCCACAAGGCCGTTGAATTGGAATACCGCTACGCCGAAGACACCATGCCACGCGGTGTGCTGGGCATGAATGCGTCCATGTTCAAAGGTTATTTGCGCTACATCGCCAACCGCCGGGCCACCCAAATTGGCCTGGAGGCGCTGTTCCCGCACGAGGAAAACCCCTTCCCCTGGATGAGCGAGATGATCGACCTCAAGAAAGAACGCAATTTCTTTGAGACACGTGTCATTGAGTACCAATCGGGTGGCGCCCTGTCTTGGGACTGAGCCACTTGCCGCAACACATGTACCCCATTTGCAAATCACTCTGCACATCAAGCCCGCTGGGCTGCGGAGAATTTGCGTTTCGAGTTCATGGCGCTGGACCCGGGTCCAACGCCATGGATCGCTTGGTGTGCCCCCAAAGGCGCACAAAGTGTTTTCCACCCAACGATCTGTTCACTTGATCTAGGAGAACTTTATGGCAACTGCAAAAAAATCGGCCACAAAAACCAAGGCCCCCGCAAAGAAAGTCGCCGCCAAAAAGCCGGCAGCAAAGAAAGTAGCAGCGAAGAAGCCCGCCGCCAAGAAGAAACCGGCAGTCAAAAAGCCGGTTGCTAAAAAGGTAGCAGCGAAGAAGCCAGCGGCCAAGAAAGTAGCGGCGAAAAAGCCTGCTGCCAAAAAAGCCGTTAAGAAGGCAGCTAAAAAAGCCATCGCCAAGAAAAAGCCGGCCGCGAAAAAGCCTGCTGCTAAAAAAGCTGCCAAAAAGCCGGCAGCGAAGAAAGCCGCGAAAAAGCCTGCTGCCAAAGCGGCGCCAGCCCCTGCGGCACCTGCGGCTCAGACCACTCTGAACCCGCAAGCCGCTTGGCCGTTTCCGACGGCACATAAGCCCTGATCTGCAAAGATCTGGCCAGCGGTTCGCCGCTGCTCAAGCCCGGTGCCCAAAAGCATCGGGCTTTTTACTTTCTCACACCACACACCGATGAGTTCTCATCCCACCGGGTCTTTTCTGCATTGGCAAACCAATGGCGATTGCCACATCGACATTCACTTGGTACCGAACGCGGCGCGCACCCACAGTGCAGGGGTGTTTGATGGTGCTTTGAAAGTGCGACTGCATGCCCGCCCCATCGAGGGCCAGGCCAACAAAGCCTTGGTAGCCTGGCTGGCATCAACACTGGGCATTGCCAAAGGACAGATTCAATGGGTGCGAGGACAAAGCGCACGGCGCAAACGCTTGAACGTTGGCGCCGCAGCCGCTGTCAACGCGCACTGGGCAGCCTTGCTGCCCTCTGATCAAGCCAAGACCGACGCGACCAAGCCTGCAGGAATTTGATAGTTTTGCGGGCCACGCTGGGCAATCTTCAAGGCGCCCACATGGTTGCCCAAGGCGGCGCAACGAGTGAGCGGCCAGCCTTGTTCCAAGCCAAACAGCAAGGCCCCGCGCCAAGCATCGCCACAGCCTGTGGGATCAACCACCGCTTGGGCCTTGACCGGGGCGACGACGGTTTTTTGGCCACCCTCCCACACTTCGCAACCATGTGCGCCCAAGGTCACCACCAAGCCACGCACTTGGCGCGATATGTCCGCATGGCTCAAACCGGTGCGGTCGCTGAGCATCTTGCCTTCGTAGTCGTTGACGGTGACCCAATCGGCGTCTTGAATGAACCGGGTCAACTCCTCACCATTGAACATCGGCAAGCCCTGGCCGGGATCAAACACAAACGGAATGCCCGCCGCTTTGAACTGTTGCGCATGCTGCAGCATGGCGTCGCGCCCATCGGGCGAGATGATGCCCAAACGCACGCCTTCGACCGCACCAACCTGGATTTGGTGCGCCAGGCCCATGGCGCCTGGGTGGAAGGCGGTGATTTGGTTGTTGTCGCGGTCGGTCATGATCATCGCTTGGGCGGTGTAGGTGTCGGGCATGGTGCGCACCCAACGGGTGTCGATGCCCAGGCCTTGCAAGCGCTCGACATAGGGCCCGCCATCGTTGCCCAAAGCAGCCACCGGATAAGCCTGACCACCCAATTGATGCAAGCTATAGGCGATGTTGCCTGCACAACCGCCAAAGTCGCGGCGCAAAGCCGGCACCAAAAAAGAAACATTCAAGATGTGCAATTGGTCGGGCAAGATTTGCTCGGCAAAGCGTCCTTCAAAATCCATGATGGTGTCAAAAGCCAAGGATCCACAAATCAAAGAAGCCATGTTTTTTCTTTCTTCAAGGGTAAAAAATCTCTGCACGGTAACCACTCAAGCGGTCTTCCACATCTGAGTCCACCCGCCAATGCACACTCGACACTGCGTCGGTGCCCGGCGCCAAATAGCTGGGCAAACCCATCTCTTGCGGCGTCAGCGCGCGGCGAATCACCACCCGATCTTCTGCATCGGTGAGGGACAGGTCCACCCACGGCGTGGCCACCGGATGGCTGGCGCGGTTGGACAACTGAATTTGCAAGCGATGATGGCCTTCGCCATCGGGCTCGAAATGGGCACGTTCGATCAAGACCGCATTCAGGCCTTGTGGCCACTCGATGTGGCAGCTCCATTGTGCACATTGGGCTTGGGCCCATTCGTGCGCGGAGGGCCAGTGGGCCAACACTGGGCTTTTGGCCCACCAGGCCCATTGGGCGCACAGCGCCAAGCCCAGCATCAGGTTCAACACATGCCAGACCCGGCGCGGCCGATTGGGCGCCCGGTGCAACACGTCTTGCGTCAAGTCCAGTTCATTGAAGTCGTCTGCGTCCAGCCGTGCTTGGGCATGCACGGCCTCAGTGGGGGCCGCTGGGTCGGGTGTGGCCTCAGCCCTCATGGGATCAGGCGGGGCTGAAAGGGGTGGTGATGGTGGGACTGGCTCCGATGGCTCGTCGTTCAAAGCTGTAACGCTGTCGGGCACGTCCAACCAGTGGGAGCGCGCATCAAAAACCTGTTCGCACCGACCGCACCGGACCCAACCATTGGCCACCTTGAGTTGGTCTTGCACCACCTTGAAAGCGGTAAGGCATTGGGGGCACTGCACAGCCAAGGTCATGATGCTGTCATTGTAGGTGGCACGGTGCGCATGAAAACGCCGATGCCGCGGAAGTGACTCACCGCCGGCTCAATCGAAGCGCGCAGTCATCAATGCCCAGCCATCTTCTTGGTCATGCACACCCAAAACGCACCAGGGTGCATAAGCCTGCTGCAGCAGTTC